>JAHIPE010000150.1 GCA_018894655.1 Actinomycetota bacterium | reverse complement strand
TTGCATTCGAACGTCGATGCATCCGCACCTGCTGCGTTCCGCTCCCTTGCGGTACTCACGGAGTACAGCTCGGTCGCGCGCCTTGCATGAGCGGCGCCTCGGCGCTCTCGATACGACACCGTATTTATGGAACGGGGCACTAAGCCAACCGGAAGAGGTTTGGTTCTATGGGATATCTGAAGCTATGCTGTGTGGCTCCCCACGCGCCGATCCTGGTTCCCGAGGTCGGCGGTTCTGAGCTGGGGAAGATAGAGAGCAGCAGCCGCGCTCTGGACGCTCTGGCGGCCCAGATAAGGGATATCGGGCCGGAAACGATTGTTATCGTTTCACCACCCCACATCAGCCTGAGCCAGGACAAGGGGTTCGACGTCAAGACGGGAGAGGGTGTAAACGGCTCCCTGTCCCGTTTCGGAGCGCCCCAGGTAGCGGTCCGGTTCACGGTGGACGATGAGCTCGTGGAGTCTATCGCCCAGGCGGCGGGGCCCAGGGACATCTCCCTTGTGGGAGACGAGAGCACCGGTGAGCAGGACTGGGGCGTGCTGGTGCCCCTCCGGCTGCTGGCTCCAGCGACCTGCCGGCTGGTGTCAATCCGGGTGTCACCGTACCTGCCGTACCGCGACCATTACTACCTGGGAATAGCCATTCGCGAGGGAGTGAAGAAGGTGGCGAGGAACGCGGTCTTCATTGCGTCCGGTGACTTCTCCCACCGGCTGACCAGGGGAGCCCCATCAGGCTACAACCCCAGGGGCAAGGAGTTTGACGCCGAGATAGTGGACATAATCGGTACCGGTGAGTTCAACAGGTTGTTCGAGATGGACCCGGGCCTGATAGAGTCGGCGGGGGAGGACTGCCTGTGGTCGGTGGCGGTGCTGGCGGGGACAGTAGACGGCTACCGGTTCGACAGCGAGGTGCTCTCCTACGAGGGGCCTTTCGGGGTCGGGTATATGGTGGCCAGGGTCATACCGGGGAAGCCCGATCCGGAGAAGGAGATGACGCCCCCGTGAGGATGAAGGAGTAGAGATGGGCGGGAAGGAGCAGGAGAGCCCTTACGTCGAGTTTGCCCGCCGGGTGGTGGAGTCATACGTGCGGGAAGGAAGCACCCCCCCGGCAAGCGAAGCGCCGGTGGAGCTTCAGGGTAAGAAGGCGGGTGTTTTCGTCTCCCTGAAAAAGCGAGGAGCGCTCAGGGGCTGCATAGGAACCATACATCCGTTGGCGGATAACGTCGCCGAGGAGATACGGAGCAACGCGGTGAGCAGCGCAACTACAGACTCCAGGTTCCCGCCGGTAACGGCGAAGGAGTTGGACGACCTGGAGTACTCGGTGGACGTGCTGGAGGAAGCGGAGGATATCGAGGACATCGGCGAACTCGACCCGAGCGTCTACGGGGTGATAGTGCGTTCGGGGGGTAGGTCGGGCCTGCTTCTCCCGGACCTCGAGGGTGTCGACACCCCCGAGGAACAGGTGCGCATATCGATGATGAAGGCCGGCATCCGCCCGGATGAACCCGTATCCCTGCAGAGGTTCAAGGTCTCTCGGTACAAGTAGACGTTGAAGTGACGGACAAGCGCTCAGACCCCCGACAGGACGAGCCCCCGATAACCCTGCTGGCGATCGTTGGACCCACCGCAGTGGGCAAGAGCGCCGTAGCCATGAGGATCGCGCCGGAGCTCGGCGCGGAGATAATTTCGGTGGACTCCATGCAGGTCTACCGCGGCATGGATATAGGCACCTCCAAGCCGGATGAGGCCGACATGGAGAGGGTGGACTTTCACCTGGTCGACGTGTCGGACCCTGGCTGTGACTTCTCGGTGGCGGCGTTCAAGGAAATGGCGGAGGGCGCCGTGCGCGACGTGGCGGCCAGGGGGAAGCTGCCCATGCTGGTGGGAGGGTCCGGGCTGTACTACCGGGCGGTGGTGGACGACCTTGATTTCGCGGGGGTGAGGGGCGAGGGCCGGTCCGGACGCGAACCCGCCGGTGATATCTCCGACCGCGAGCTTCACGCGACACTCGAGCGATCGGACCCGGCAGCCGCGCGGGAGATAGACCCCTCCAACCGAAAGCGGGTAATCAGGGCCATCGAGGTGGCGCGAGGCGGCGGACGCCTCATCTCGGCAAGGCAGGATTCCTGGGTTGAGTACCGTTCCCCTTACCGCCTGGTCGCGGCCGGGCTGGAGATGGACCGCGCGCTCATGTACCAGCTTATTGACCTGAGGGTCGACCGGATGATATCCATGGGCCTGGCCGATGAGGTCCGTCGGCTCAAACTTGAAGGATTGAGGGCGGGCAGCACCGCCGGTGAGGCCCTGGGGTACCGACAGTTGCTCCGGTACATCGACGGTGACTCCACCCTGGATGACGCGGTGGGCGAGATCAAGAGGCGCACCCGGCAGTTCGCCAGGCGGCAGATAACATGGTTCAGGAAGGATCCCCGCGTAATGTGGTTTCGGGTGGAAGGCAAAATCGGCGATAGGAAGGAGGATGTCGAGCAGGGGCTTGAGCGGGCGGCGGCGCTCGTACTTGAATATATCGCCGGAAAACTGGAGAATTGAGGACGATGCATTTTATCAAGTACGAAGCCACCGGAAATGACTTCATAATGATCGACGGGAGGCGGGGGGATCCTGACCTGTCCGCGGATACGGTGTACCGGTTGTGCCTACGGCGCAGGGGCGTTGGTGCCGACGGCGTTATCGTTATGCTTCCCTCAGATGGTAGCGACATAAAGATGCGCATCTTCAACGCTGACGGCACCGAGGCGGAGATGTGCGGGAACGGCATAAGGGCCCTGTTCCTGTTCGCGCTCGAGAGGGGCGCCTTCGAGGGGGACTCAGCGGAGATCGAGACGCTTGCCGGGAGAAGGACGGTGAGCCGGGCCGGCGGAGGCGGGGCCGGTCTGGTCACGGTTCAAATGGGGAAGCCAGCCTACAGGAGGTCGGACGTTCCCATGCAAGGCCCACCCGACGATGAGGCGACAGGCGTGGATATCCCCATCGGTGAAAATGCCCTGAAGGGCACCTGCCTGTCCATGGGGAATCCCCACTGCGTCATCTTCGTCGACAAGGTTAATGGTTACCCCGTGACCACCGTAGGCCCAGCGGTGGAGGCTAATCGCATCTTCCCGGAGAAAACCAACGTGGAGTTCGTGGAGGTAGAGAGCGACACCCACCTCCTGGCCAGGGTGTGGGAGCGCGGGGTGGGGGAGACGCTGTCCTGCGGGACGGGGGCGTGCGCCTCGATGGTGGCGGCCAACCTGAAAGGGCTTGTGGGGCCCCGTGCCACGGTGACATTGCCCGGGGGGGATCTGGATGTCAGGTGGGATACTGATGAGGTATTACTGACAGGGATGGCAAGGCGGGTTTACAACGGAGAGACGGTGGATTAAGTGCCTCGTTCCATAGATACGGTTACGCACCGAGAGCGTCGAAGCGCCGCTCCAGCAAGGCGCGCGACCGAGACGTACTCCTGCAGTACGTCGAGGGAGCGGAACGTAGCCGGTGTGGATGCAGCGGCGCTCGAATGCCAGCGTATTTATGGAGCGAGGTACTAGTATGAGGTTTTCCAAGAGGCTGGATAACATTCCTCCGTACCTTTTTGCCGAGATTGACAGGAAGATCGCTGCGAAGGAGGCGGCGGGGGTGGACGTGATCAGCTTCGGCATAGGAGACCCCGACGTGCCCGCGCCTAAGCCTGTTGTGGATACGCTATGCTCGGAGAGCCGCAACCCGGTGCACCACCGGTACCCATCGTACTTCGGGCTGAAGGAGTTCAGGGAAGCAGCCGCCGGGTGGTTCGAGGGACGGTTCGGCGTCAGGCTCGACCCCGAGACGGAGATACTGCCGCTCATCGGCTCCAAGGAGGGGATTGCCCACATGGCGATCGCCACCCTGGACCCGGGGGATTACTCCCTGGTTCCCGAGCCGTCGTACCCGGTGTACGGCATGGGGACGTTGCTGGCGGGGGCGAAGCCGTACTTCATGCCGCTGAAACCGGAGAATGGGTTCCTGCCCGACCTTGGGGCGGTTCCTCCGGAGGTGCTGTCCTCCTCGAAACTGCTGTGGCTGAACTACCCCAATAACCCCACCGGCGCGGTGGCGGGAGAGCGTTTCTTCGCGGAAGCGCTCCAGTTCGCCGGTGAGCACGACCTGGTAGTCGCCCACGACAACGCCTACTCGGAAATCACCTACGATGGTTTCGTCGCCCCGAGCATACTCCAACTGGGGGGAGCGGCCGATCTCGCGGTGGAGTTCCACTCGCTCTCCAAGACGTTCAACATGACCGGGTTTCGGGTTGGCTTCGCCTGTGGCAACGCACGGGTGATAGAGGCGCTGGGCACGGTGAAGACCAACATCGACTCGGGGATATTCAACCCACTGCAGCTCGCCGGCATTACCGCGCTGGAGCGGATGCAGGAGACCGTTCGTAGCATGAGGGAGATCTACCGGTCGCGACGGGACATGCTTGTGCGGGGGCTCGAGGGGCTGGGGTGGGACGTCACCCCGCCGAAGGGGAGCATCTACATCTGGATGCCCGTCCCGGGCGGGTTCGACTCTGTCGGCTTCTCCTCCCACGTACTGGACCGGGCCGGGGTCTTTTTCACTCCGGGCAACGCCTACGGCCCCTCCGGAGAGGGATTTGTCAGGATATCGCTTACCGTCCCCGGCGAGAGGATCAACCAGGCGTTGTCCAGGCTAAGGGAAGCCTTCTAGCCTTGGACGAGATGGGCAAACGGGCGAACGGAGGCCGTGAGAGGGCGGTCCTTGTCGCGGTCCAACTCCCCTCGGTATCAGACCTGGAGCTCTCCGATTCACTGTCTGAGCTTGACGCCCTGGCGAGAACCGCGGGAGCGGACGTCCTGGGCTCCCTGGTCCAGAAGAGGGGCAGCTTCAACCCCGCCACGGTCCTCGGCAAGGGCAAGGTCGAGCAGGTGAGGGAAGCGGTGTCGTCGGCGGGGGCGACCCTGGTGTTATTCAATAACGAGCTCACCGAAGCCCAGGTGGACCGCCTGCAGTCGGCGCTGGGCGCCAGGGTCGTGGGCCGCACTGCCCTCATCCTGGACATCTTCGCCCAGCACGCTCACACCAGCGAGGGAAGGGCACAGGTCGAACTGGCGCAGCTTTCCTACCTGCTTCCCCGAATAAGGGGAAAGGGGCTCGAACTGTCGCGGCTGGGCGGCGGTATAGGGACAAGGGGGCCGGGTGAGACCAGGCTGGAGTCCGACCGGCGGGAGATACACAGGCGAATGCGCAAGCTGAACCGGGACCTCGCCCAAATGGAATCGGTGCGAAGGACGCAGCGAAAGCGGCGCGGCAGGGCGGGGCTGCCCTCGATCAGCCTGGTGGGATACACCAACAGCGGCAAGTCATCACTCCTGAACCACCTTACCGGGGCGTCAGTTACAGTGGAGGACCAACTGTTCAGCACGTTGGATTCGACAACCAGGAGGCTGTCCCTCCCCGACGGCCAGCGGGTGGTGGTCTCAGACACCGTCGGTTTCATCAGGGAACTGCCCCACGAACTGGTGGCGGCGTTTCGCTCGACCCTGGAGGTGGTCGGTTCGGCGGACGTGCTCCTCCACGTGGTCGACTCAACCCGGGAGGAGTTCCTGGCCGAGCGCATGAGCGCGGTAGACGAGGTGCTGATAGACCTGGCCGCGTCACAGGTCCCGAGAGTTGTCGCCTTCAACAAGATAGACCTGGTAGAACCCCCACAGAGGGCGTACCTGGAGCGTGCGTTCCCCGACGGCGTGCTTGTCTCGGCGCTTACCGGGGAAGGGGTGAGAGGGCTCCTGGAACGGGCCGCCGGGCGTCTCTCGGGGTATGGCACCGTGACCGTCTCCGTCCCCGCGGCCCGCGGAGACGTGATCTCCTCGCTGTACCGGGACGGCGCCGTCCTTGAGAGGGAGTTAGAGGAGGATACCGTGGTGATCACGGTAAGCTTGCCCCGGGAGAATATCCACCGCTACGCCGACTACCTGGTAGATAATACCAATAACACCCAATAACTGGCAGCTTCCTTATCAACCTCAAGTTAAGGCTGAGAAAAAATATTCTCTGGATTCCCACTTGATAAATACGGCACTCTGGAACCCGGGACGCCAACCATGCCCCTCATGAGTGAATCACCACTTTAACCCTGGGGTGGGACTGCTCGACGGAAACGCCCGGTGAAAGAACCCATGCCTGCTACCCAAACGGCATGATAGACGGGCAATAAAAGGAGAAACGGACAACTTTAGAGTTGCCTGAAGTACGGTGTGAACCTTAAATATAGGTTCATTTTGCCGGAAACTCTTGAGTGCTCCGGCAGGGATATTTTTTTTTAAATTACGTCTTGACACACCGTATCTTGTGCGGAAAAATTGCTGGCAGCACAAGATGTTGTCCTGAGCGTAGCTGGTGGTTTTGATGGTTTTTCAGGAAAAGAAGGCGTCAACTTTAAAGCGATAGGTTAGGAGGGGACCGGTTGTGAGGTGCCCATACTGCGATAACCGGAAGACGAAAGTAATTGATTCAAGGGCCATAGAGGATGGAAGCGCGATAAGGAGGAGACGGCGTTGCACCGAGTGTGGTTCACTGTTCACAACGTTCGAGAGGCGAGAGACGGTGGGGCTCATGGTAGTCAAGAGAGATGGCGTGAGGGAACGGTACAGCCGGGAGAAGCTGACGTCCGGGTTCAAGAAAGCATGCAGCAAGCTGGACGTCAGCGCCGACGTCATCGAGAGAAGCATCGCCAGGATCGAAGAGGAAATCATGAAGGGGCAGGGCAAGGATATCTCCGCGTCGGTACTGGGCGACATGGTGATGGAAAGCCTGCGCCAGTTGGACGAGATAGCGTACTTGAGATTCGCGTCGGTCTATAAGAGGTTCGGTGACGTGAGCGAGTTCCAGAAGGAGCTGGGCGAGCTTATGCCCGAGGAAGCGGATCGCCCCCTGTGAGAGCGGGGGCGGAGGAAAGGAGCGGTAGGTGACACCTCGTATCCAGGTACTCCCGAGCGGGCAGGGCGATTTCTCATACACCGCCGCGGGGGACACAACCGATATAGCCCTACAGGTCAGCACCGTTTCGGCCGAGGAGATCAACCTCTGGGACAAGCAGAAGATCGTCGACTCGATCATCCGCGAGGCGCAGGCCGCGCCTGACCTGGCCCTGGAGATAGCCAACGAGGTGGAAAAGACACTGGTGGCTACGGGCCAGACGAGGGTCACAACCAGCCTGATACGCGAACTGGTGGACCTGCAGTTGATGGAGCGCGGGCTCTCACACATGCTGGAGAGACACACCAAGCTCGGCCTCCCCATGTTCGACGTGGAGAACATCATCACCCAGCCCAACAAGGAGAACAGCAATACCACCCACAATCCCGAGTCAATAAACCTGACCATAGCCGAAACTGTACTAAAGCAGTACGCGCTCCAGAGGGTTTTCTCCGAGGACATCGCCCGGGCCCACTACGAGGGCGACATACATCTACACGATCTTGGTTTCTGCGTGAGACCGTATACGTACATCGGCGATACGCTTGTCAGAACCTCCGACGGCAGGTTGGTGTCATTAAAAGACCTTTATGAAGAATACCCGTTCGAGAAAAACCCCGAGAGTGGGACATTTGTGAAGTACCCGGGTGACGGTTTGAGAATCCAGGACAAGGGCGGCTGCGTGGAGGTGCGCAGGCTTGTAAAAAGGGAAAAGGGTTCCAAGCGGATGTTCTTCGTGAAGCTGGCTGATGGCAGGAGTTGCGTAGTGACGCATGACCATCCAATGCTTGTGAGGAAGGAAGATGGATATGAAGCCAGGCCCGCCGAAAAGCTGGAAGAGGGCGACCACCTTTCCACCTACGAGGAGCGGTCACCCACGAGAAGGAGGGATCACCTGGATCTGCTTTCCTCTTTCCGTGACGCCGGAGTTCTTAGCAAGTACAACGTGATCTTCGACGATGGTTCGAAGATGGCGGCTACCTCCACGATGAACCACCTTTCTTCCGGAAAAATCGCGGTGGCGGACCTGCGCGACGCCAGGATCACCTCTTGTTCGCCGTCCAACGCATCTCTGCCGGTTGAACTGCCGCTCACCCGTGAACTTGGCTGGCTGGTTGGCATGATAATAGGCGATGGACATTTGGGCAACAAAGGTGGGCAGATCGAGATAACCTCGGGGGATAACGAGTACTTCGATAAGTTGATACAGGTGCTCGATTGCCTCGGCTTTCCCGTCAAGGTGATAGACAGGGGAACATGTGTACGGGCCAGGATTCAATCGTCCATCCTGATGGACGTTTTCTGGGAGGTAATGAGGATAGGTCATACATCGCGGGAGAAGAAGCTCCCTTGGTTCTTCGCGGAAGCGAACGATGATTTCCTCAGTGGACTTGTCGCGGGAGTCATCGATTCCGACGGCACCGTGGAGCATAGCGGCATATCGATCAGGGTATCCTCTTCACAGCTTACCTTGCAGCTCTACGAGGCACTGACAATACTGGGGCTCAAACCTATGTGCAGGAAGCCGGAGGGCGCAGGCACCGAGAGGGAGTTCCGTGGGAAGATAATAAGGCAGAGGTACCCGCTGTTCGCAATCTACTTCACGCGGACCACCGACAACTCGATACCTAGCATCAAATACCGGCGGGCATCAAAAGCCAATAGAACCCTTCGAAAAGACTCCTCCGAGAGCGTAACAGTTCTTCAGGTCAGAGAGGTGGAAATCCCCGACAGGTACATATATGACGTGACAACAGAGAGCGGGACGTTCCTTGCCAACGGCATCTATTCCAAGAATTGCGGTGGGCATAGCCTGGAATACGTCAAGAAGTACGGGCTCAAACTGCCCAACATAACCAGCACCTCCAGCCCGGCCCGGCACCCGGACGTGCTGATAGGCCACATGGTCAAGATGGCCTCCACCCTGCAGTCCTACTACGCGGGGGCCATCGGCTGGGAGGCGGTCAACGTCTTCTTCGCCCCGTTCCTGGTGGGGCTGCCCTACGAGAGGATACGGCAACTGGCCGAGATGCTTATTTTTGAATTCAATCAGCTCGCCGGCGCCAGGGGGTCACTCCGGAGGGACGAGAGAATATTCGTCTACGACAAGCTGGAAAACCAGGTAAAGCTGGTTGAGATCGGGAAGTTCGCCGATTCCTTCATCCAGCGGGAGGGGGAGGCCACCGCTCCGGTCGAAGATGACCGGTACTACGCGTTCAGTTTCGACCACGATACGGGGCAAACATGCCTGTCGAGGATTTACGCCGCTATTCGCCATGAGAACAACCACCGGATAGTCAACCTGAAAACCTCGCAGGGACAGAACGTCAAGGTGACCGACAACCACTCCCTTTTCAAGTTTGACGAGGATGGACGAATAGTGAAAGCGCAACCAAAGGAAAATCCCGACGTGGTCCTGGTGCCCAACAGCATTGGCATCAACCTTGGCCGGGAGGAGATAGACGTACTTGCGCTACTGGACCGGCGGGAGGTCGCCCTGGAGGACGGGCGGGTTTTCGTGGTCGAGAAGGCCAAGAGCAGGCTTGGCGTTGACCGTTTCTTGAATATCACACCCGAGTTAACCCGCCTCATTGGTTACTACGTGGCCGAAGGCAGCCTGGGGTCCCAGGTTCAGCTGGCGATATTCCACGAGCAAACGGCCCGGGACGTCGAGGATTGCGTCCGGGCGGTGTTCGGAGTGCCCTGCCACCACCGGGACGGAAGCTGCTTCTTCGGGGGGAAGACGCATGTAGCGCTGTTTGAGGCTCTTTGCGGAAAACGCGCCGAGAACAAGCGAATCCCCGCGGAGATATTGCTCGGTGATGGCGAGGGGGCGGTCGAGTTCCTTTCCGCTTACCTGTCCGGTGATGGATGGGTCGCCGGCAACAGGATCGGATGCTCGACGGTTTCGGACACGCTGGCGTCTCACGTCTGGCTGATGTTCAGCCGGTTGGGATGCATGCCCAGCATGAGGAAGGAAGAGATTGAGACCGGCCTTGAGATCAAGGGGGTAGCGGTAGCGGAGACGAAGACGCGACACGTTATAACCATTGGAAAGATGGCCATGGACAAGGTGAAGTTCGTGCACCGGGAAAAGGAGGGTAAAAGGTTAGCGGCCATCAGAAAATCGGGGAAGCGCTACGACCAGAAAGGCTATTCATATCACCACATCAGGGAGCAGGTCAAGACCGTTTTCGGCGATAGGATATCGGTCAAGGCGCTGAACAAGGTATCCCCGCAAATGATAGAGGAACTCCACGCCGAGGTTTCCAGGCGACTATCCACGGTCGACATAGAGTTGCTCAAGAACCTTCATGACGAGGATTTCGTTGGTATCTGCAAGGAGTACGTCCTCGGCAACAAGGAGCTGTGCTACTCGACTTCATACGGGCTATTGAGGCAGTTGGAACGGGGCGAGGTCCCCGTTCACAGCACCCATATAAGGACCGACGAAGTGCTGAAGGGCACTTGCTATGAACAGGTGGAGATGAAAGGGGTCATAGATGCCCTCTCGATCCCCCGGGCTATCGATTCCGGATCGGGGATTAATCACTCACACTCGTTCTTCGATTCACGCCAGCTTGACAGCAACTTGAATATGCTCAAGCACGGGCTGAGGTTGGCGCTGCACCAGAACCAGGAGATGGCCGCGCTGAGGGATTCGCTGGAGAGGGCGACCAATCTGCTGCCAGCTACTGTCACCCGGATTGAACCTATTGAAAACGACGAATTCGTATACGATATCGGCGTTGAAAAAACCGAGAACTTCCTGACTGCCGAGGGCATTTTCGCGCATAACAGCCAGGTGGTGTTCACTGATTTCAACCTCTACTGGAACGTCCCCCGGCACCTCCGGGACGCGCCGGCGATAGGCCCCGGCGGGGAGCCGACAGGTAAGCCCTACAGCGAGTACGAGAAGGAGGCCCAGCTCTTCTTGAAGGCTCTGTTCGAGATCTACATGAAGGGTGACGCCGTGGGAAAGACGTTCGTGTTCCCCAAGCCGCTCCTCCACATAAACGACGACTTCTTCAAGACCGACGGTTGGGAGGAGTTCCTGGACCTGGCCTGCGAGGTGGCCAGCAAGCAGGGCATCACCTATTTCGTGTACGACCGCGGCGACGAGATCACGGTATCACAGTGCTGCCGGTTGAAGCTCAAGCTGGAGGAGGTGGACCTCCAGGAGGCTCTCACCCCTGAGAAGATGCGGTTCTCCGCCCTGCAGAACATCACCTTGAACCTGCCTCGCATAGCTTACCGCGCCCACGGAAGCGAGGAGCTGTTGTTAAGCGAACTGGAGAAGACCCTGGAGATGGTGGCCAGGGCGCATCTCCAGAAGAAGAAATTTATCTACAGCCTGATGGAACTGGGGCGCGATGGGCCGGTATCGCTGCTCACCATGGAGCACGACGGAGAGACGTACCTGCGCCTGGACCGTCTGACCTACCTGGTCGGCCTCCTGGGCTTAAACGAGATGGTTCAGCACCACCGGGGCGAGCAGTTGCACCAGTCCAGCGAAGCCCTGCGGTTTGGGCTCAAGGTGGTAGCGCACATGAGCCTGGTCTGTGAGAGGCTGTCGGAGAAGTACGGCATAAATATGGTGCTGGAGGAGTCCCCCGCGGAGTCCAGCGGATACCGGCTGGCGAAGCTTGACATGAAGTACTTCCCCAACCAGGCCAGAGAGGTGGTCAAGGGGGACGCCGGGACCGGCAACTATTACTACACCAACAGCATACACATAGCCACCGACGCGGCCATCGACTACATCGACAGGGTCAAGAAGCAAAGCCTTTTCCACCCGCTCATCAAGGCCGGCGCGATCATCCATATATGGCTCGGCGAGCACGAGCCTCCGCCGGCGACAATCCGGAAGTTCGTTGAAAAGACGTTCAAGGAGACAAACGCGTCTCAGATAGCGTTCAGCCCCGAGTTCACCGTGTGCAATACCTGCAATAAAACCAGCCGCGGTCTGTCCGAGGAGTGCCCACGTTGCGGGTCGACAGACACCTACGGCGTAACCCGCATTGTCGGATATTTCTCCAAGGTGTCAACGTGGAACAAGGGAAAACTGGGGGAGCTAGTGGAGCGGAGGCGTACATCACTGATAGGGGGGAAGCAGGATGGTACTGAAGGTGTTCGTGAAGGAAGATTGTCCCAACTGCCCTGCGGCGAAGGAGGTGGCAAGACAGTTCCCGTTCAGTAAGCTGTTCAACATGGACAAAGCCGACGGCCTGGCCGAGGCGGCGTTCCACAGCGTACTGTGCACGCCGTCCATGGTGCTGGTGGACGACGACGGGACGGTTATGCAGTCCTGGAGATGCCACGTCCCCAGGCCCACCGAGATCGCCAATCACGCCGCTTGACCGGGAGGGGTTCACTGTCTCTGGAGGTGGCTTTCGTCAAGGTAGATCCAGGTGTGGGCGTTCCGGAGTACGCCCACACCGGGGATGCCGGGTGCGATCTTACAAGCTGTATCGACGTAGTGCTCGAGCCGGGGAGCCGGGCTCTCGTACCCACCGGGATAGCGATATCCATACCACCAGGCTACGCGGGGTTCGTGCAGCCGCGCAGCGGCCTGGCTGTCAGGCACGGTATCAGCATAGTCAACACCCCCGGGTTGATTGACTCCCGCTACCGCGGGGAGATAAAGGTGGTGCTCATCAACCTGGACCCCGGGGAGACGTTTCACGTCCGGCGGGGAGACAAGATTTGCCAGCTCGTGTTTCAGAAGGTGGAGCAAGCCGATTTCGTCCAGGTCGATAGCCTGGACGACACCGAGCGGGGAAGCGGCGGCTTTGGCTCCACCGACACCTAGAAGCCAACAGGTGGGGTCAGGTGTTAGAGCGATGGCAGGGATAAAAGCGTTGTGGCAAGAACCCCTGACCCCTCTCTCGCAAGCAAGCGGTGGTTAAACTGAAAGGCGCCTCTCCGTTCGATGAACCGGTAGGGAAGCTAAGGGAATCCGACCCGGAGGAGGTGGCCGGCAGGACAGGGGCCAAGTGGCTGCCGGTGGGGGAGGGGGCCGGGGAGGGGGACCTGGTGGTACCGGTGCTGGAAGGCGAGATAGTGGTCAACTTTCCCGCGGTATCGTTGGAGGCCACCCCGGGGCTCGATAGCTTCACGTTGAAGCTGCTAACGTTGCTCTACCTGTGCAACTCGGACGGCATGCCGCCTTCCGGTTCGTGGGTGGCTTATCGGGAGGTGCCGGGCGGCCGCTTCTACGAGCCGGTGGTGGCGCGGAGCATTGAGGACCCTCTGGCCCGGGCCTTCGGGTCCAATCCCGGTGAGTTCGTCAGGGCGGCCGAAACGGTGGGGGGCTCCATCGAGCGGTTCGGTGACGCCGCCTGCTCGTTCGCCCTATTCCCGCTGGTCCCGGTCTGCTTCATCATCTGGCGGTCAGACGAGGAGTTCGGCGCCCGAGCCCAGGTGCTGTTCGACTCCAACTGCGACCGCCACCTGGACGCCTTCAACCTCCGCATGGGGGCCCAGGAGATATCATCCCGGCTAATCAGTGGCCACCAAGTGGGGTCAGTGCCTTAAAGCGCTGTCCGAGAATAAGAGTTGTGGCTAGAAGGCCCCTTTCTGTCAGACAAACGGCGGTCAACAAAGATCGGTCATCCCCGGGCCGTTGGACTCTTCACTCAAACCGACGCTCACTATGCAACAGCCCAGGGGCGAGACCCTCCCTCCCCAAACAAGCGACGGTCAAACATGCGTTTGATGCCTGGCACCATATTGCGTTTAACGATTATTCCCTTAGCTCAGAAAGGTACTATATTTTGATATTGCCAGTTGTCTCGCATTGGCAGCGCTGTAAGCGGCGGATTTGTTAGGATGTGTGAGAGGTATTTGGGATGACAGTAATAGCAAAAGCAAAGCGCTTCACCATAAGAACCTATCGGAAGAGCGATGCCCCCTCGTTGGCAAAGAACATTAACAACAAGACAATCAATGCGGCGCTAGGGAATGAGGTTCCGTATCCGTATTCATTGAATGACGCTCGGAGCTTCATTGAGAAAACGATGAAAGAGGCAAGGAGGAAGAAACCCGACAATCTCAGTTTTGTAATTGATATCGACGGGGAAGTAGCTGGGGCCGTCGGTTTTGGTTCGATAGCGGGCCACAAGGCGGAGCTTGGTTACTGGCTTGCAGAGAAACACTGGGGAAGGGGGATAACCCCTGAAGCGGTAAAGCTCATAACGAGGTTCGGGTTTAACGAACTCGGGTTCCACAGGGTATACGCTCGTGTATTCCCCTTCAACAAGTCGTCGATGCTCGTGCTTGAAAAAGCTGGCTATTCTAAAGAAGGGTATTTGAGAAAAGAATACATGAAGAATGGGAAACTGATGGATTCGTACATCTACGCTAAAGTCCGTTAAGAAGTGGTTTGATTCGGACAGACCACGTTTGGGCATTCCCTGAGCAAACGGAATAATCGTTTTGCGTTTTATGTTTCCGGGTCCTGTCAGTCAGAAGCGGAGCCGTCGTCGGTTGGGACATCTTCGCTGTCGCCAACGTCATCCTCCTCGTCGTCATCGGGCAGGATCTTGGGCATCCGGACATCCAGGTTGATCGAGCGCTTGACGTAGGCGCTGAAAATAACCGGTATCATGAGTATGACCGCAGCCGCGACCAGCAGGTAGATCCAGCTCGTGCTGGACCCTTCCTGGTTAAGCTCCTTCGGCCCGCCGGCGCTCGTGGTGGTCCCAAACAGGTCGGTGGCGGAGAACTCATTGGCGCCGATGACCTCCTCGCCCCTCACCCGTTCGGTGAAGAAGCGGTCCCAGCTCTTGCCGGTGGCCTCCTCGCAAAGCTCGGTGATATCCACCAGTTCATAGTCCTTGCCCTGGAAGTGGTCGAACTTCCCGGAGATCTCGCCTAGCAGCCAATCGATGTCCTTCTTGCCGTCGGACTCATCGAACAGCCTGCGGGCGATGGCGGCGCAGAGCACCGCCCCTTTGCCGGCAACGAACACGGCGCTGTCCCCTTCGCTCTCCGCCTCCATCAGCGATGTGGAAAGCGACAGGGGGTTGGTGAGGTAAGCCGCGTGGACCCCGGAGAACTCCTTGAACGCAAGGTCAGCGTCGAGCAGGCCTGCCTGCCCCGCGCACCGGTACGGGTAGAACCAGGGAAGCCCCTGCTGGAACCACGAGGCTTCGCTCTCCGGGGCGGGCACGAGCGCCCACCGGTTCCACAGCCCGAACAGCCCCCGCGCCGCCGCCGCCGCCGCGGTGCCCTCGAGCTTGCCGCCGCCGTGAAAGACCGCCATCGAGTCCAACAGCCCCATAGAGGCCGGTTCGGTGAGCCCGAATCGCCCTGCCCCGGCGAAAAGTACGGTAAGGCGCTCGAGTTCCGGCCGGGCGCCCAGGATGCCTGCCATCTCGTCGTACAGAGAGACGAGATTATCGCCGTAGGCGCCTTTCTCATCGCCGGTGAGCTTGCGGTAGCCCTCGGAGAACCCGGCCACTATCCGCGGATTGCCCTTCTTGAGGGTACTGATATCGATACGGCCCCAGCACACCATGTTCTCAAGGAGCGGGGTGGAGCCCTCGACGCTGAATGAGCCTTCATCGCCGGCGTTCTCCCAGGGGGTAAGCGCCTTCTCCTGGGACTCCAGCGAGATAACCACCGCGTACTCTTTGGCCGGGAACGAGCCGTCTTCACCGCTGCGGGGGCAGATAAAGAGATCTGAGCCCTTGAACGCCTTCAGGTCCTGGTCTGCTATGGCCCTGGGCGGGACCGGTGCTCCAGGGGCCTCTGCGGCGTTTTGGGGGGATTTGGCGCTCGAATAACTAACTCGATACGGCACTGAGACCTCGCCAGGCTCCACTGCGGTAACCACCCAGCCGGTATCAGGGGACTCTAAAGCCTCGATTCTAAATTCAGGGTTTTGCAGTACAGGGAGGTCGATAGTTATCTCTCCACTGCCCCCGTCTTCAACGTTGCATTGCTCGGGCGGCTTTAAGACGGCGGTTTCTCCGCTATCGAGCTTAAAGCTCAACATTACATCAACTGCGTGAGGGTCATCTTTGTTCGACGAGAGATAAAAATCGACCCCCGGGTTATCCGCGGCATGTGAGGGGAGAGAAAGGAGCGGCAGCATCATCGCGGCGGCCACCAGAAGGCAAGCCGCGCGCATCCCTTCTACTCTTGTTTTTCGGGTTAATCCAAACATCGGCTCAGTACCCTTATTCAGATAGCTCTATTACTGTCCGGTGAGTATAACAGAACAGGGGACAACCGGGTCAGGGTAGGGGAGAGGGCTAACCGCCCCTCTCCTTGGTGGCCTCGGCGAGATGAACCCTCTTGACGTACTGAAGCGATGGGATCTGACACAGTATCAATAACACGATGATACCAACCGACACGATAACGTAACTCCTCACGGATACATCCAGGGTCATGGTGAAGTAGTCGGTCTGCTGCAGGCTCATGGCGTAGCGGCCCACCATAACCCCCAGGATTATCCCAGGGATTATGGCCAGCAGGCCGAACATGACGTTCTCCATGGTGGTCATCGCCGAAATCTTCCAGGACTCGGTGCCGATAGTGCGGATGGTGGCTATCTCCCGCTCGCGCTCCAGGATGTTGATGGTTACGGTGTTGAACGTCAAGGTGAACGCCATAATCACCCCGAACACCAGCATCACGTACACGATTATGTAAAGCAGGTTCATGTACTGGTCTATCTCGCGCTTTATCTCCTCGAGGTCGATTATCGCCGCCAGGCCGTGTATTTTCTGTAGGCCTTCCCTCACCTCCCGGTAGGCGCCCGGCTCGGTCTTCACGTAGAAGCCACCCCTGCTGGTCTGTCCGTAGGCCAACAGTTCCCGGGCCTCTTCCCGGGGCAGGTAGATAAGGTTACCCATCGGTTCCTCGATGAACTCTCCTACGATGAACTCCTTCTCGCGAAGGTTGGTGGAGATGGTTACCTTGTCGCCTACCTCCAGGCCTTTCTTCAGGTTAAACCACTGGTTCATCAGGACGTGGCGGTCGGTCACCTCCACCTTCTGGCGGTCGGCTGTGTAGAAGTACTTCATCTCAGTGCCCGGAAGAACCCCCATCATCACCGTCTCGGCGGAGTCACCGTCCCAGGCCACGGTGCAGTTATACCCCACTGTGGGCTCCACGTCGGTGACTCCGGGGACCCGCCTTATCTTGGATATGAGCGCCTCGTCGCGCCCCCCCATGAATACAAGCACCATGTCGAAACGGTTGTTGTAGTTAAACCCGCGGTCTATCGCGCTATTGGCGGTGTCCAGGGTCGCCAGGAAGACCAGGACTATCATCACCGAGAAGACCAGACCGATGATGGTGAACGCCGTGCGCCGCCGGTTTCGGGACATGTTCCTGAAGGGGACCTTGAGGAACAACGGGAAGCGCGACATCGGTGGGAAAACGCGCTCGAGCAGTGGTCGATGATAGATCACCTCCAACGTCTCGCCCCGCATCGCCTTGGAGGGGTCCAGGCGGGCGGAGCGCACCGCGGGCATGATGCCGGCAAACGCGCAGAACACCATGGAGAGCATCATCCCCTGGAAGAGCACGGACCAGTACGTCTTGATCCTGACCAGCGGAATGCCCACGGTACCGGCGTAGACGCCGGTGATGACAGAGGACAGCGCGTACCCCAACACCGCTCCCATTATCGCCCCGAGAACGCCTATAACCAGTGCGAACGACAGGTAGTGGAACAGTATCTGTTTCCTGGTATACCCGATGGCCCTCATGACTCCCACGAACGGCCTCTGGGTGTAGACCAGTCTGCTCAGGAGAATATAGATACTGAAGCAGGCGATGAGCAGGAACAATATGGGGAAGAACAGGGCGAAGCTCTTGAGCCCCTCCAGGTCCGCCTTCATCATCTCGTTGCCCTGGTGCTCATCCTGGGGAATGATCTCCTTGATGCCGGTGTACTTCATAATCTCTTCGGTCGCGGCTATCTGCGGTCTCATGTTCTCGGGGTCGTCCACCTTGAACAGCAGTTCGTTGTAGGCGCCCGGCAACTGGGCCATCTCCTGGACGTTATCGATGGGCATCCACATGATGGCCATGGCGCTGGCGGACAGTATGGGGCTGAAATCGCCTTTCTCTCCGGCCAGCACCAGGTACTCGGGGCTACCGGCAATCCCGATTATCTCCACCGGCACCTCGGCGCCGTTCTTGTCGTAGTAGATGACATCACCGGGATGGAGGTCGTAGAACTCGGCGAAGTGTGATTCGGCTACCGCTACCCACCTGTCGTCCTGGTTGAACCTGCGGCCTTCTTTTATTATGAGGTCGTCCACCATCGGTTGCAGAGCGGGGAAGCCGGTAACCCTGCCGACCAGGTGTTTACCTCCGGACAGGATGAACGGCTTGTCCACCTTGACCCTGGGGGTGACCAGTTTCACCCCCGGCACCTTTTGGGCTTTTTCCACAACGTAGCTGGGAATATCCTCGGCCTTGACCCTGAAGTCCGCGAAGTTCAACGTATCGTAGGTGTACTGGTACGAGGTGTCCAGGTTACGGTAGGACATGGAGGACGCGATGAAGATGGCGACCCCGATAACCACCACCAGGGTGATCGCCAGGAACCTCACCTTGGCGTTGAGTATCTCGCGCATCAACTTGAGGCGCATCGTGTTCATCTCGGGCTTCTTAAGATATTTCATAACGCACCCTTGATACGGCCCAGCGGGGGATTGATATATTCCTGCGCACCAGACCCAATAGACAGATTCATCAAGCGGGCGGCGTTTCCTTCAACTGTAAAGGCAACAACTCCCTAAAGGGAGGTTGCGCCAGGCACGCCTGCGCGTCTTTCTTTCAATATGATAACCCAAATAAGGAAAAAGGTGATGGATAGAGCCTTACTATGATATGTCCTATAATATATATTATGTAAACTTTACAACAACAAGGGACAGTCTTTTTACAGCGTTGTCCGAGAACAAACGTTATGGCTAGAATGCCTTACCCCTCCCTCCCAAACAAGCAACAGGTGTCTTTGAGGCGGACTGCGGAACCTGACGGGCGGCAGAAGGAAATCATCCAGGCCCTTGGTATCACACTGCCAAAGCTGCCGGGTAAGCGAACGTTTCCGCCTGACCTCCAACGGATCCTTTATCTATCGCTATTCTTGCATCATTCACATCTTTGGCTTTCGGAACTTCCGTTGAAAGTCACAGGAACATACGAAGTTTCTAAACGTAAGAGATACTATGATGTGTCTTACGTATATGTTATTATCTTACATGGAGAGTAAAGTGGTTACACAAGACCGCCAACCAGTGGGGTCAGTGCCTTATAGCGGTGTCAAGTACTCTCGGCAAGGCCTGAACCCTTCCTTGTAAACAAACGGTGGTTACACAAGACAGGAAGGACCGGGCGATGGAAGTTGCTAAGGTCAGCACCAGGTACCAGATTGTGATTCCCCGTGAAGCAAGGAGGTTACTGGGCATCAAGGAGGGAGACGAACTTCTCGTAGGAGCAAAAGAAGGGGTAATCGAGATGATAAAGCGGCCCGAAAGCTACGCTGAGTTTACGCGGGGCCTGGGCTCATACGTTTGGGAAGATGTCGACGTCGATCAGTATGTCAGAGGCGAAAGGGAGTCTTGGGAACAAAGCGAGACCTGACAGGTACCATCGAAAAGCACCGTGTAATAGGGCTTGACACCAGCGTGTTCATCTACCAGTTCGAGGGAAAGCGTTACCCAGAGCTTACCGGGGCTGTCTTTGAGGCAATAGAGCGGGGCCACTGTCGTGCGGTGGTTTCCGTTATAAGCCTGATGGAGGTTCTGGTGATGCCGCTCAGGAAGGGTGACGCGAGACTCGCCTCGATGTATAGAAGCGTGTTCGAGAGCATGCCTAACCTGTTGATGGTCAATGTCACTCCCGTCATTGCGCAAAAGGCGGCGGGAATCCGCGCGGAGTTCAATCTGTCCACCCCCGACTCGATACTTCTGGCAACCACGATTGATAATGGCAGCGGCCTTTTCATTACAAACGAGCCGAGACTTAAGCGGGTTGAAACCATCGAAGTCGCGGTCCTGGACGAATACGCTTGAGCTGGTCCGCAGTCGGTTAACGAGCGTGTACCTCTCCCCTACCGCCGTTAATGATTATCGCTCATCTATTCGAATTCAGGGTAATCCAGAGGTGGCCTGACACACCCTCGACCGACAGCACGTTCGGCATGGAGGAAAGGCTCCTCATCACATTGTCAAGCTTTCCCCCCGAGACGTTTATAAGGATGTACGCTTTTTTCTTCAACCTCTCCCCCTCCGAAGATAGAGTAGCTTATAGCTCCTCAACGTCGATCTTCTCCGCCAGCTCTTCTCTTAGAACCCTTTTCAAGACCTTGAGGGTCATGCCGTACGGCATCTCGCTCCTGACGTCAACGTACCGGGGGGCCTTGTACTGGGCTATGTTATCGCGGCACCACGCCAGTAACTCCTCGTTGGTCAGCTCCTCCCCCTGCTTGGCGGTGCATACCGCGACCACCACCTCCACCTTGGTGGGGTGAGGCAGGCCGACGATCGCGACGTCATCGACCTTGGGATGCGACCTTATCTCCTCCTCCACCTCCCGGGAGAACACCGAGTAGCCACCTGCCTTCACCACGTCCTTTTTCCTGTCAACGAAGTAGAGTAGGCCTGTCTTCTCGCGCCTGGCCACGTCGCCGGTGTGGAACCAGCCGCCCCTGAACGCATCCTCGTTCCTCTCGGAATCGTTCCAGTATCCCTTGAGGACGTTGGGCCCGCGCACAACCAGCTCGCCGGGCTCGCCGACGGGAACCCGTTTGAGGTTCTCGTCCCATATCTGGACACGCACCGGGAAGACCGGTATTCCCACGCACCCGTGCTTGAACGTGAAGTACTTGGTGGAGACCTTGATGGAGGTGATGGGGCTGGTCTCTACCTGTCCGTAAGCCTCGAAGAAAACGCCGCCGAAGCTGAGGAACTTCTTTATCTGCTCCACCGGCATGGCGTCGGCGCCGCTGGCCCATATCTTTATCGACGACAGGTCATACTTCTCGGGGTTGCTGTGAAGCAGTATAGAGAACATCGCAGGCACCCCGACGAATATCGAGGACTTCCGGTCCTGTATCGTCTCGAGAATCCTCCTTGGCTGGAAGTACCTCATGAAGTAACCGGAAGAGCCGGCTATGAAGCTCATCAGCGATACCGCGAAACCCATCAGGTGCGCCGATGGAAGCGCCGATACCCCCTCGTCCCCGGGGCCTATCGGCAAGATGCCGGCGGTTATCCTCTGGGTGGTGAGCAGATTTTTCCCGGTCATCATGGCACCCTTTGGAAAACCGGTGGTGCCCGAGGTGTAGAATATGGCGACCGCCTCGTCCTTGTGTAGTGGCACCGGCTCAAGCTCCTCCGATGCCTGGTCCAACGCCTCGTCAAGGGAGACGAACCCGGAAAGGCAGGACTCCCTGGAGCCGGCCATCACCCAGGTCTCTATTCCCGGTATCGCTTCCTTTTCCTTGATGTTAGGCTCAAAGACGTCACTGTCGGTTATCAGCACCCGGGCCCCACAGTTCTCCGCTATGTACTTTATCTCCGTGCCCTTAAGCATGTAGTTGAGCGGGACCGCTATCGCCCCTATCTTGAAGCAGGCGAAGCAGAGCGTGAGTAGCTCGACCCTGTTGCCCATCGGTATGACCACCCGGTCACCCCTTTTCACCCCCAGCCCCTTGAGCACGTGCCCCATCTTGTTCACCATGATGAGGTTGTCCCGGTAGGTCATGTAGTCTTTAGGCATACACTGGTACTCCAGGGGTTCCTCCAGATAGGCCACCACCATGTCACCGTACACACTCGCGGTTATATCCCAGAGGTTTGCCATGGTCAGCCGGGGGTCGAGGATTACCTTGAACTTCTCAAGAAACGACATGCGTACCGCCTTCCTCGCTCGTTGCCCGCCCCTCTCGCTCGTGTCACAGGCATTTCGGATTAACCCACTGAGATTATAATCTACTGTGCACTCATTGGAAATCGCGCGGCTGCCTATTAGAGCGCGGGGACTTAGGGAGGGAGGGAGGGAGGGAGGGAAAGGGGCGTAACGCTTCCCGGCGTGACCACGTCTCTGTTAGCATAGGGGCGGTAGCGACGGGCGCTTACCCCGGAGCGGGAATGATAATCATCGGAGAGAAGATAAACGGGACCATCGACGATGTAAGAGACGCCATCGTCCGGCGAGACGACAGCTTCCTCGCCGCCCTCGCGTCCTCGCAGGCGGAGGCGGGGGCGGACTGCATAGACGTGAACGTCGACACCGGCGGAAAGGCGAGTGAGATGGAGTCCATGGAGTGGGCGGTGGGAGTGGTGAAAGAAGCCGCCGGAAGGCCGCTCGCGCTGGACTCCTCCGACCCGGAGGTCCTCCAGCGATGCCTGAAACTGTACGGCGGCGAGGGTCTTTTCATCAACTCGGTTACCGGGGAGCGGCCGCGGCTCGAGGGGGTTCTCCCCCAGGTTGCCCGTCACCGGTGCCGGGTCGTCGCCCTGGCGATGGACGAATCGGGCATACCGGAGACGCCGGAGGGTCGCCTGGAGGTCTGCCGCCGCATATTGGCCGCTGCCCGGGAGTTCGGCGTTCCGGTTGAAAACGTGTTCCTGGACCCACTGGCACTGCCGATAAGCGCCGACTGGAAGCAGGGGCGGATCACGCTGGATACCCTTTCCCTCATCAGGAGCGAGTTCCCCGGGGCAAAGGCCGTCCTGGGCCTGAGCAACGTATCGTTCGGCCTTCCCGCGCGCTCGCTGGTGAACCGGTCGATGCTCGCGGCAGCGATCAGTGTAGGCCTTGACGCGGTGCTGATGGACCCGATGGATAACGGCCTGAAAGCAACGATTTACGCGGCCGAGGCGGTCGCGGGGGCCGACCGGTACTGCAGGGATTACGTGAAGGCGTTCAGGAACGGGCTATTGAGTTGAGCGATGTATAGAGCATCCCGGGCAACAGAGGGCAGGGTGGCGACAAAGGTCAAGGTCGCCATCGCTGTCGCCAGCGCGTCAGGGATCGCGCTGGGCATGTCCTTGATGATGGTGGGCTGCTTTCTCACCTGGAGGTCGGACAGCGTGCTGGGCCTCTACGGCCTGTCCGGCTGGGATTACTCGAACCTGGTGTCCGGTGACGGCAAGATCACCCTTGCGCTGAGCGCGGTCGGGTTCCTGTCCCTGGTGCTGGGGGCGTTGCTCAGCCGGAGGGCCTTCTACGGGATAGCGGTCGCCTGCTCGGTGGCCGCTCTTGTCCTGGCCTCCTACGAGATTATCTTCATCTTGACCCGGCCGGGGATAACCGGCCCTGGTACAGGCCTCTACATGGTGCTCGGAGCCGGCGTCGCCGGCATTCTCGCCGGCCTTTTCGGCTACTCGCTGCTGGAGAACAAGCCCGAAGCGCCGGAAGTCAGTAGCCCGGACCGGAAGCTAGATATGCGAGGTGATGAAATTGCCGACCTGTAAGAGTTGCGGCAGGGAAACGGCCGAAGCCAAGTTCTGCCAGTACTGCGGTAGCCCGCTGGAGCACCCCTCCGCTCCCCCACCGTCACCGACCGCTACGGCGGCGCCACCGGCCGCGCCCGTCGCTCCGGCGCAGCCTCCCGGAGCGGCACCGGCAGCCCCGGCGGCTCCTCCATCTCCCGGCACTGTGTTACCGGGGACAGTCCCGGCGGCTCCTCCACCGGGAGTGGCACCACCGGGGGTTCCCCAGGTGTCCCGGCGCCCAGTGACGGCTCCCTGTGCCGCACCACGGGCTCAACCGGGAGGCGGGAAAGTGTCCTCCGGCGCGCAGATATTAGGCGGCGTAGGCCTCGCGGCGATGGCACTTGCGGCCATCGGTTCATTCATGCCCTGGGCACAAGCGCTCTTCGTGAGCAAGAGTGGATGGGAAGGAGACGGAAGGATAACCTTCTTCCTGGCGATCATAGCCGGCGCGTTCTTCCTGGTAGGGCTCATCGGAAAGGCCCGCTGGCCGTTCGTGGTGGGCCTGATAGTCACCATAATAACAGGAGCGGTATTCGTGATAGACATCGCCGACGTAGCGGACACGCTCTCGTTCTCCAACGTGGGCTACGGGCTCTATGTAGGACTCGCGGGGGCCGCTCTTGGGTTGATAGCGGCGATAGGGGGAATAGCAGCCAAGCGCGAGTAGCAGGAGCCGTAGCGGCCTACGATACGCGCGGTAGGCCGGCTTATCCACCGGTCCAGTCCCCGCCAGCTTTACGTGGGCGGGTACTCCTGGTAATGCTTCATCATCCGGCCCGCCTTCAGCCCCGCCAGGCCGAAGCCGGCGAGCAGCGGAAGTACGGCGATGCCCCGGGCCACCTTCCTGGCAAGAGCCAGGGGGTCTCAAGGGATATTCCAGCCGGGGTGTATCGTTGTCTCCTCCGGCAAGTCGGGCGGTGAACCGCTCTCCAGAACCCTATGACTTCGGGACCACGATCTCGATATCCACCCACTGAACGCCGCTCAGGCCTATCGCCTCGGCCGCCCCTCGCGAGAGGTCCAGTATTCTGCCCTTGATAAACGGACCCCTGTCGTTGACCTTTACTATAACGGTCCTGCCACGGAACGTCACCCGCAACCACGTCCCGAACGGTAACTGACGGTGGGCGCAGGTGAAGGCGTACTGGTCGAATACCTCACCGCTCGCGGTCGTCCTGCCGTGGAACTGGTTACCGTACCAACTGGAGTAACCGGAGATAACCTGGCCGGTACTTATGAACCCACCTTCGTCCGGCTCGGAGTAGACCTGGGACGGGCTGAAGGTAGCCGGAGCCGGAGCCTGGGTTACCGGTAGTTGCATGGCTATTATTGAACTGGTTACGTCGGCAAGTTCCTCTTTCTTGGCGGCGACCTGCAACTCCAGTTGGGCGGTATCCGTGCTACGGGAGAGGGCGGCCGCCTCATTCTTAAAGTCGATCAGGTTATCCTGGTACTGCTCGATCCTCTTCTTCTTGGCCTTTATGTCCTCGAGGTCGTCAGCTTCGCGGGAGGTTACGTTTACCATTCGATCCAAGTTGACCATGAAATCAGATACGTCGCTCGAGTTCATCAGGTGCACCAGCGTACCCCGCCGCCCCTCCATGTACAGATACTTGAGATTACTATTGAGGTTTTTCCTCGAGCAGGCAAGTTCCACTTCCGTGGCGTCGATCACCATGTAGCAGTCAAGTATCCGCTTCTCGACCTCCTCCAGCTTCTTTGAGATCTCGACCTTGTCCCTGTTAGCTTTGGCAAGCCGCTGCTCGTGAGAAGCTATCTCTCTCTCTATGCTTCTAGCCTGTTCCTGCTTTGGCAAGGAGCTGTCAGGTACGTACTGCGCGAAAACGGCGCTCGAGAACGACAGCCAAACCGCTGCCGTAACGGCTATGAGCAGAACCAGCGCTTTTCGTGCGATACTCCTTATACTCACACTCTAACCTTTGATTGGTTGCAGACGTTTACTGCTACTACCAAACCCTATAGTAGATATCGGGCTTTAAGCTTATACAATTTAACACTTCTGATAAGAAAAATCAACTATTGATACTAATGTTAACACAGATGAATAAGTGAAATTGTGAGGATAATGAGGTTTTAGAGCAATTCCACTTCCTTCAGGCAGGGTTGCACCTTCAACCGCGCTTGCTCCTGCATACCTTCTCCAATTTTTCAACCTGTTCCGGAGCGCCTGAAGTTATCAGGATATCCCCCGCGTCAATGACCGTATCCCCCCTGGGATTGGTGTCGAAGTCGCGTTTCGGCCGCTTT
>JAHIPE010000149.1 GCA_018894655.1 Actinomycetota bacterium | reverse complement strand
GCGATGATGCCGGGCCCCATGCTTTCGGTGGCGGTCACCGAGGCGTACAAGAAAGGATCCTGGTCCGGTCCCCTGCTGGTCGTAGGGCACGCTATCCCCGAGTTTTTCCTTGCGGTCCTGTTCACCCTTGGGCTCAACCGGGTGCTCGACAACAAGATACTGGTGGGGATCATCGGCGTGGTTGGGGGGCTGTTCCTGGGGTGGCTTGCCGTCAAGATATCTGTCGAGGCACGGCAGGGGATCGCGCTCGACCTCAGCGGTAAGCAGGAGATCGGCTGGGGCCCGGTGGTGGCCGGCATCTGGGTGAGCGTCTCCAACCCCGGCTGGATCATATGGTGGGCCACCATCGGGGCGGGCTTCATAGTGGTCTCACTGGAGCACGGGATCATAGGGCTGGCGTTCTTCTACACCGGCCATATACTGGCCGACTTCCTCTGGTATTCACTGGTCAGCTTCGCGGTCTCCCACGGCAGGGGCCGGGTAAGCGACAGGGTCTACCACGTGGCACTGTACGCCTGCGCGCTGCTTGTGGCCGTTTTCGCCGTTTACTTCGTGATAAACGGCATTTTGACGCTCCCGTAGGCGGCGCAGCGCGGACCGCAACCAGCCGCCGGGATTACTGTTATAATTACGATGTCGTATCGAAAAAGGAAGGAGGATTCGTATGTGGATAGGGATACTGATTGGTGTTCTGGTGTTGCTTTTCATCGGCTTCATTACCTACCTGTATAACAAGCTGGTCAGGTACAGGAACCGTGTGGAGAACGCCTGGCACCAGATCGACGTGCAACTGAACCGCAGGGCCGACCTCATACCGAACCTGGTGGAGACGGTCAAGGGCTATGCCTCCCATGAGCGGGAGACCCTGGAGGGGGTCACCAAGGCGCGCACCGCGTTGATGAACGCCCAGACCGTGGGCGAGAACGCCCAGGCCGAGGGACTGCTCGACCAGGCGCTCAAGAACCTGTTCGCGGTCGCCGAGGCCTATCCCGACCTCAAGGCCAACCAGAACTTCCTGGCGCTCCAGGAGGAACTGACCGGGACCGAGAACAAGATCGCTTACGCCCGCCAGTTCTACAACGACTCGGTGATGTCCTACGAGGTCGTGCGTCAGGCGTTCCCGGCGAACGTTGTCGCGGGGATGTTCAAGTTCACCGAGAAGCGCGAGTACTTCGAGCCGGAGACGCCCGATTACAAAGAGGTCCCCAAGGTCTCGTTCTAGACGCGCGCTCACTACCGGCTATTCCCGGGCGGCGGGCGGTCCGCCGCACCGGGCCCATTGACGGATCAGGAGGTATCGGGGTTTGTACGAGGAAATAAGCTCAAACAAGTGGAAGTCGATGCTGATGATGTTCCTTTTCTTCGTGTTCGTCCTGGGCATCGGCTACATCATCGGCAGGGCCTGGAGGGGAAGTGACGGCTGGTACTTCGGGGTGATAATAGCGTTTGTGATAGCGCTTATCATGGGCCTGGTCAGCTTCTACAAGAGCGACTCCATTGCCCTTCGCATCAGCGGAGCCCGGGAGGTCGGGGAGGGGGAGTACCCCAGGTACCGGCACGCGGTGGAGGGCCTGGCGATAGCCGCCGGCGTTCCGCCTCCCAGGATATACGTCATAAACAGCCCCGCACCCAACGCCTTCGCCACCGGGCGAAACCCCGAGCACTCGGCGATCGCCGTCACCACCGGGCTCCTGGACATGCTAAGCGACCAGGAACTGGAGGGTGTTATAGCCCACGAGATGTCCCACATCAAGAACTACGACATCCTCATCATGTGTCTCACCGTGGTCCTGGTGGGCACGGTGATACTCATCTCCGATATCTTCCTCCGCACGTTCTGGTTCGGCGACAGCGACGACTCCGGCGGTGGGGGTGCCTGGATATTCATGATAATCGCTATAGTCCTGGCCATCCTGGCCCCGATAATAGCGCAACTGGTCAAGCTCGCAATCGGCCGCAAGCGGGAGTTCCTGGCCGACGCCAACGGGGCCCTGCTCACCCGTTACCCCCCGGGGCTCGCCGTCGCGCTGGAGAAGCTACAGAGCGATCCGCGCCAGTTCAAGAGGGCCAACAAGGCGACCGCTCACATGTTCATCGTACAGCCCCTCAAGACCTCCAAGGGCGCCAAGGGGGGCAGGTTCAACCGCCTGTTCGACACCCACCCGCCCATCGAGGAGAGGATACGCCGGTTGAACCAGATGTCGGGCGGCTTCGTCCCGACCCAACTGGGGGAAACACCCACCGTTGAGTAGAAACAAGCGTAGCCTGCCGGCGTTATTCCTGATAACGGCCGTGATCGCGGCCCTGTTCCTGGTGCCTGGTTGCTCCTGGTTCGGCGGTGAGGGCGAGCAATCCGGGAAGAAACTGCGGGAGGAGCCGGAGCGCCTCACCTGCCCGCTGTGCGGCTCCGAGGTCGCCGACAGGTCGGCTATCGACCGAAGGCCGGTGGCGGTCAAGGTCGAGAACGACCCCGACGCGCGCCCCCAGTCCGGGCTGGACAAGGCGGGGGTGGTCTACGAGGAGATAACCGAGGGCGGAATAACCAGGTTTATCGCCATATACCTCTGCAGGGACGCGGACCCGGTGGGCCCGATAAGGAGCGCGCGCCCCGCCGACATAGACATCATCTACCCGTACGACGCCCTGTTCTGCCACTGCGGCGGCGCCCCCAAGACGCTTAGCATGATAAAGCAGTCGAAGATAGCCGACCTGGACGAGTTCGTCGGGTACGACGCCTACTGGAGGTTCACGGGCAGGAGGGCGCCCCACAACCTGTACGCCGGCACCGCGCAACTCAGGCAGGCGGGAGACGCCATCTATCCGTTCGAGGGGAAGGTCGATGCCGCCTTCGAGTTCCTGGACCGGGACGACCTGGACAAGATGGCCGCCGACCGTGCCGGCGAGATGGAGCGCGCGGCCGCGGAGCCGGCCGGTGAGCCGGGTGAGTACCAGCCGCTTACCACGGTGGTGAACAACATCTACATCCCGTACACCGGGGTCTGCAAGGTTCAGTACGCCTACGATATCGCGTCCGGGAAGTTCCTCAGGTTCGTGGCGGGACTGCCGCACACCGACCTCACGACCGGTGGGCAACTCTCGGTTGATACCGTCATCGTGCAGTACGTCACGCTGTCAGCGTCAGGGATAAAGGACGTCCGCGGTGTTGACTCGCCTGACCTCGGTGTCGCGGGGTCGGGCAGAGCCCAGGTGTTCATGATGGGCCAGTTGATAGACGCCAACTGGGAGAAGGCCTCGCGGGGCTGGCACACCCGTTACCTGGACAACTCTGGGAACGAGATAAAGCTCAAGCCGGGGTCTGTATGGATACAGCTTGTCCCCGCCACCGAGCAGGTGTCAATCGACTGACCCCGGATTCACGATTCCCTTTTGTTGCGGGTAGCCGGCCTATTGAGTATGATGAAGTTAAGGCGAGCAGGAGATGAGGGATAGTGGAAAAAGCTACGGATACCGTAAAAAGAGGGCT
>JAHIPE010000148.1 GCA_018894655.1 Actinomycetota bacterium | reverse complement strand
TCCCTGTTCGATGAGTTCGATATCGAGTGGGCCAGGAGAATCCTTGAGAATGCCGAGATAGAACCATTCGAAGGTAATAAAATACTATTCATAATAGATCATTTTCCTCCGGAGGTTGGCGGAGCGGAGAGATTTGCCACGGAATTGGGGCTCGAGTTCGCCAAACTTGGTCTGCTGGTTGACATCGCCACGCTGAGTAGAAGCAGGGATTTTCACTACTACAACGGGCTCAACGTCTTTGAGTTCGAATACGATATAGGGCCTTACGAACCGAGCCGGAGCCCCAGGTTCGAAGAGCTGCGCGAGTTTGCCCTTAAAGGCGACTACGATCTCATCCTGGTAAATGGTGGAATTCGCAACTGGGCCATGTGGTCGCTAGATGAGCCCGAGAAATACCCCGCGGTGTTCGTCCCCATTATCAACAGGGAATCAATTGATTTCCTGGATACCGAACACGAAATCAGGGAGAAGCTCGTGGAACGCCTGAAGAGCGCCAGAACGGTGATAAGCCTGACCAGGACGGGCCATGACGTCGAGTTCTATTGCGAAAACGACATACCTTTCAGCGTCATTCCCAACGCCGCCAACTTCGTATCCCCCACCGTTGACTTCAGGAGGAAAGTGGGGATACCCGACGACACCAAGCTTCTCCTGTGTGCAGGTAGCTACTACAAGGCCAAGAATCAACTGTGGCTGGTTGAGAACTTAAAACACATGCCCGGCAACTGGGTCCTGGTGGCAATGGGGCGTGTGATGCTTGAACCTTACTACCACGAGATTCTGTCCAAGGTAAGAGGCGACTGCAGGTTCCTCGTACTTCCCCCCCAGGAAAAAGGCATGGTCGCGTCCGCCATGGAACAGGCGGACCTGCTGCTGCTTCCGTCTCAGTCCGAGGCCTTTGGAAGAGTGGTTCTCGAGGCAATGAGCCACCGTCTTCCCTGGATTGCCTCCAGTTACTGTGCCGGCCTCAAGGATGTAAAGGGCGGGAGGCTGGTTCAACTGGAGCGGGAGCCCGACGATGGTTTCATTTCCTCCGCGCAAAAGGGTAAAGCTATCCGGGCCGGCGGGCTTCCCCGTAGCCCTTTTATCCAAGAAGTCCGGAGACTTCTCTCGGATTCCGTAGAGCGGACGAGACTGGGAGAAGAAGGCTACCGGGACTGGAAAGAAAACTACCAGTGGAAGAATTTTGTCGGGCGGTACTTGGACGCGGCCGGAATCAAACCGGACCTGCGACGATCGGTCCATTTCAGAAAAAACACCATTGACCCGAAGCCCGCCAGGCCGGAGAATATCGAGCTGCTGCGGGTAGAGAATGAAGAGTCTGAAGAGCCGCCGCTTGTGACTGTCGTTTTACCCACCTACAGCAGGCCGGAGTCGCTGGAAACGGCCATAGGAAGCGTGCTGGACCAGACGTATGAGATCTTCGAGGTCATAGTGGTGAACGACGGCGGCCCGGACGTGTCCCGGACAATCGAGAAGTTCGATGACCCGAGGCTCATCTACATCAACAACCGGGAGAATACGGGCCCGGCCGGGGCGAGAAATGTCGGAATCAAAGCGTCTCGCGGCAGCTTGGTCGCCTACCTCGATGACGACGACAGGTATTACCCCACACATCTGGAGACCCTGGTCCAGGCCATCGAGTCGTCCAAAACGCGGGCTGCCTACACCGACTCCTATTCGGTTTTCATGGCCGGAGAAGGCGATCACTGGCGCAGAAAGAAAAAAGAACTTGTCTATTCGAAGAATTTCGATAGGGAAATGCTGTTTGCCGACAACTACATTCCCATCATCTGCTTGATGCACGACGCCGATTTGCTTGAGGACGCGGGGGTATTTGACGAGGATCTTCCATGTCTGGAGGACTGGGACCTGCTCATCCGCATGGCCATGCAGTGCGATTTCAAGCACGTCAAGGAGATAACCTGCGAGGCAATAAGCCACAGGACTTTCGAAGAGCATATTGTGTATAACAGCCGAGACGAAATCCTGGCCGCGACAAAGGCCATCAATGACAAGTATGACGGCCAAGTATACAAAGCAAGGGATGTCACTTACAGGGGCATTCAATCCCTGCTGACAAGGTTTGAAACAATGAAGAACTACTCTCTCACCGACGCGTTTAAATACCTGGAGGTCCATCTTGAGGCTTACACGGGGAGTCCCCGGCTCGAGTATCTCTGCGCACGGTATTACCGCGGCCAAAATGATTTGGCGAGGACGAAGTACCATCTCGAGAAATGCCTCAAACTGGACCCCGGCAACGAAGAGGCTTTAAAGGACCTCGCAGAAGTAAATATGGACCTGATGAAGAGTAGCGGCAAAACAGCAATGACCCCCGTAGAATCGGACAGGGTGATCACGGAAGCACCTGGGGGGGGGCCGCTTGAGGAGCCGGGCGAAACACCGATCATTGTCCCCGTCTTGCAGCGCGAGGATGATGCGAGCGCCATGTTCAAGCAACTCGAGGCGGTTACCGACAACTACTCGCTGGTAATCGTGAACAACGGTCTGGGCGATCCCGCCTATCTCGAACGGCTCAATCCGAAGTACTACCTCGAGAACCCTGTGGGTACGGGTGCGGCGCGCTCTGTTAATCAGGGCCTCGAACGGCTGGGCGATGAGTTCATCGCCGTTCTGCGAAATGATGTCCTGATTTACGATGAGGGATGGCTCGAGAATATAGTCTCTTTCTTGAGGCGCAGGGCGGACGTCGGCCTGGTGGGTATTGCCGGTTGGCACTGCATCAACGAAGAAGGAGTCCCCGATTTGATGACCCCCGTGTTCAAACTCCGCGGTCATCCCGACAGCAATAAACCAACGTGGAGGTTCACCGAGGTCGCCGGCATAGATGACGCGGGGTGGGTCATGAGAAACGCCGGGTTCAGGCTTTCGGAGGATACTCTCGATGAGAAGCGTCTCTCTCTTGAACTCTCGTTTAAATATATCAAAGCCGGGTTTCGTGTATACGTTGCCGCTGTCGAGTTTGCCCGTGCGGAAGATCGCGAAGATATCGCCAAGCGGCTCGCGTTCGCCCCGACCGATGGGGACGAAGGCGTTCCCAGAACCCGAGAAGAGGCGCGGCTTGCCATGCGAATGAAGTGGGAGAATCTCCTGCCTCTCACTCGTGGGTTCACCGATGAGGCGTACGTCATGAACAGGGTAGAGGAGCTCGCCAGGCAGGTAAGTCGGCTCGAGGTCGAAAACGCGGCGAAGGCCCATACGCTAGAGCACGTTATTGAGCATGAAGCGCAGTTGGAGAGTGCTCTCGCAACAAGACGGACCGCGAGGTTGAAAAGATTCATCAAGGAGCGCTTGAGCAGGAAGCCGCTTGAGGGGAATAACTGATCGATGTACCGGGGCAGTGCGGCATGGCCGTCTTCGTTAACCGGCATGAATTGAAAGAAGAGCGCTTTCGTGGAATCTGGTATAATCAACCGGGCAACTGAAGACAGGTGTCTATGTCTTACAAGATTATGGATGGATTCAGGTAAGGAGGATGACAGATGGTAGTGCGACCCGGTAATAAGCGTCTCTCGGTACTGTTTGCGGCAGGTTTGATGTGCTTGTTGTTACTGGTTCTTGCCCTGCCGATAACCGCGTCAGGCGATGGCGCCAGGTGCGAAACAACCCCTTCACAATACGGGTCCCCGTCAGCGGATACTCAACTGATAGGTCTTTTCACCGTAGGCGTCAAGGACGTCCTGAAGGCGAAATACCCTTCAGACCAGTGGCCGTGGGTCAGAAACGTCAGGCTCATGGTGAGATGGCACAATATAGAGGGAGCAAAGGGTAATTACTACTGGGAGGATCTCGACGCCGAGGTCAATGCCGCCTTGAGCCTGGGGATAGAGAGCATATTGATTACACTCACAGGGCCGAACCCCGCTTACGCAACCGACTACGCAATCCCCGATTATCCTGAGATGGGCCCCCCGAAGAACATGGGGGATTGGGAGGATTTCTGCGGGGCCGTTGCCGGGCGCTACAAGGATTATGTCGATTACTACCAGGTATGGCAGGAGCCCGGATGGGATCTTGACACGAGTCATATTGCCGAGGGAAAGATTTACTATTACGGCTACTGCGACGAATCATACATGGGCATGATGAGAGCCGCATACAAGGGCATCAAGTCCAACCACCCCGACTCATACGTGGCGACAGGTTCGTTGATGAACGGCCTTACCCGCGAGGAATCGACTTTCGCGAACTACGAACTACTACTCGCCGGAGGCAATCAGGACCTCTCCATGAAGGTTACCGCCGACCGCAACATAGTCGCGGAGCGTCCGATGTACTTCAACTACCACGGGGTCTGGCCGGGAGGTCACGACCAGGTCGGTATACAGGAGCCCGGTACAACCTGGTACCTGGCCGAGGGCGCCACCCACCCCGGTTTCGAGGAGTGGATATGCATCCAGAACCCGGGCGACACGACCGCTAACGTGACCATAACCTATATGTTCCCCGGCGGGGAGACACAGGAACAGTTAGTCCAGGTCACCGCTCACTCCCGCTTCACGGTGGACGTGAACGGTGCCGTTGGACCCAACAGGGACGTTTCGGCAAAGCTGACCAGCGATCAGCCGATTGTCGTCGAGCGCCCGATCTACTTCAACTACCACGGCTGGTGCACCGGCGGCTCCATAGAGGCAGGCATCAAGGACCTGTCGGATACCTGGTACCTGGCCGAGGGCACGACCCGAGAGGGTTTCGAGGAGTGGATATCACTGATGAACCCCGGGACGGAAGCGACTACCGTGGACATCACTTACATGTTCGAGGGAGGAGCCACGCAGAAGCAGTCGATCTCCATGCCCCCCACCTCCAGGAAGACCATACTGGTGAACGAGATTGTAGGCCCCAACAAGGATGTGTCGGCGAAGGTGGAGGCCTTGAACCCGATAATAGCGGAAAGGCCCATGTACTTCAATTACCAGGGGAAGTGGACCGGCGGGCACGACCAGGTTGGAGCCACGGCGCCCGGCAATTCGTGGTTCTTGTCGGAGGGCACCACCCGCAACAACGACATGGACGGTGCCTTCGAGGAGTGGATATCCATCCAGAACCCTGGCGACACCGACGCGAAGGTTGATCTGACCTACATGTTTACTGATGGCGGCACGCAGCCCCAGACGGTGACTGTCGATGCACACTCGCGCCGGACTATCATGGTGAACGACGTGGTGGGAAACAACCGGGACGTGTCGGTCCAGTTGGACTCGGACCAGGGAATAGTTGTCGAGCGTCCAATGTACTTCAACTACCGCAACAAGTACCCGGGAGGCAGCGTTGAGCTGGCCTGCCAGAGCAGCGCTGACACCTGGTACTTCGCTGAGGGTAGCACTCGCTCCGGGTTCGAGGAGTGGCTGACTTTACAGAACCCCAACGCGCAGAAGGCTACGGCGACAATAACCTATATGTTCACCGACGGCACCACACAGGACCAGACGGTGTCGTTGCCGCCAAACAGCCGGACTACCGTGGACGTGAACCACTCGGTGAGCATCGCCACGATATGCGATGGCGTGGCGGTGCACCCCTACGATTATCCGGAGTGGTGGGCCTGGTACTATAGCCAGGTGGTAGATATTTGTAACAGGAATGGCTACCCGAACCGTGAAGTGGTGTGCACCGAGATCGGTTGGCCCCATTCAGGGAGAGATGAGTTCTCGGTCGAGGGGCAGAGGCAGGCGATTGGCGAGATAGGGGTGGGTGGCCTTAGGGCCGCGGGATGCCGAAAGATATGGATATTCCAGGCGGTTGACCCGGCCCCCGGTGAATCATGGGATGGTATTTACCTGGGGCTATATGGTTATGACGGATCACCGCACCCGGCCTGGAACGAATACAAGAACTGGCAAAACCAGACTCCCAAGGGCCCGAATAAGCCTGACCATCTATGGTGAGAAGCTAAACCTTGCCGGTATCGGTCGGGAGGCCTTTAAATAAGCGGCCCTACCTGGAACAACGGATACTTGAACC
>JAHIPE010000147.1 GCA_018894655.1 Actinomycetota bacterium | reverse complement strand
GAGGCTGGGGGTCTGGTAATGTACGTCAACCCGTCCGGAACTTCGCAGACCTGTCTATGCGGAGAGAAAGTACCCAAAGACTTGTCAGTCAGGGTACACAAGTGTCCTGCCTGCGGGCTGGTCATGGACAGGGACGAAGTGTCTGCCAGGTTGGTACAGGTCGCTGAACCTGTAAAAATCTCTAGGGCCGGGACGGTCCGAAGTCACGCCTGCGGAGATTCGGGTAACCTGACTGAGCGATTGGTCGGGGTGACCGGGTCGTTGAAGCAGGAAAAATTCCCTTCTTCAAAGTAGGGAAGCCCCTTCCTTCGGGGAGGGGTAGTTCACTAAGTCTTTTGAGAGCAAGCACTACCCCGAGTTCGCGAAGCTTGAACTTGCGTCTGTTTTCAAACAGTTCGGGATTGAGATAGAAAACGAGGTCCCCGTGCTGCTGGGCACAGTCATAATCCTGAAGGGACGGAACTAATAAGCCATCGTGACGGGAGGTTCAGCCTGCATGTTCAGTGATTCGTTCAGGACAGGCGCAAGTTTCGGCCTTACCTCCGGGATAATTACAACGCTCGGCCTTATGGTGGGCCTGGAGTCCGGTACGAGCTCGAAGGTCGCCGTCCTTGGCGGCATACTGACGATAGCGATTGCCGACGCTTTCGCGGACGCGCTGGGCATTCACGTCAGCGAGGAATCTGAGAACACACATACGGCGAAGGAGATATGGGAGTCCACGATAGTCACCTTCGTCGCCAAGTTCGTGTTCGCCTCCATCTTCATTCTCCCGGTGTTGCTGCTGGACCTCCGTACCGCGGTTATCGTAAGCGTGGCCCTGGGACTGTCCATCTTAGCCGTCGCCAGCTACTACATGGCCAGGAGGCAAGGCACCAAACCGTGGAAAGTCATCGGCGAACACCTGCTCATCGCCGCCACGGTCATTGTCATAACCCATTACGTCGGCGTTCTCGTCGCCGAGATATGCGGCTAGAGGCGCAGCCGGCACAAGCGACAAGCCCCCGGACGGCAGCTAGCCACCAGGCCGTCGCTGCTACCGACACCACTTGATTCCTTTCCTGTGCTCCCGGTAAAATACTAATTGTGGTTTGTAAAAGCATACGTTTGTATATGGAGGTGACCGCCTTGAAGAACGGAGAGGCGCCGAAGTGCAGGAAGGATCCGCGCATAGTCGAGCTTGCTGACGCCCTCAAGTCGCTCTCCGAGCCCAACCGCCTGAGAATCATCTGCTATCTCTCCGGCGGCGAGGGGTGTGTTTGCGACGTCGAGCGAGAGCTGGGTATATCCCAGCAGCTTGCTTCCCATCACCTGAACGCCCTCAAGGACGCGGGGTTCCTCAACGTGAGAAAGGAAAGCACCTCCTCGTACTACTCGATCGACACTGAGAACCTGAAGGGCATCAACGAGACGTTCTACGAATACATCGATTACCGCAGGGTCAAGCCCGGTAAGCGGCAATCGTGCGGGTGTTAAGGACACCGCCACATACCGGCCGGGGGGAATCAAAGTGGCAGACAACGATGTAGCCGATACGGATGTCGAGCGACCGGCCCGAAAGATGGGCTTCTTCGAGAGATACCTCACGCTCTGGGTGCTGCTGTGCATGGGTGCCGGAATCGTGCTGGGGAAGCTCGCGCCCGGCGTTTCCGAGGCGCTGGACAGGGTATCGGTGGAGAACGTCTCCATCCCAATCGCGGTGTGCCTGTTCTTCATGATGTACCCCATCATGGTGAAGATCGACTTCAAGGAGGTCATAAAGGCGGGAAAGACCCCCAGGCCGGTCCTGCTCACCCTGTTCATCAACTGGTGCGTCAAGCCGTTCACCATGGTGGCGATCGCCACGTTCTTCCTCGGTTTCGTGTTCAAGGGGCTGATAGGCCCCGCCCTGGACGTCGGTAGCACCTACACGGTGGCCGGCCAGCACGTCCCCCTTTACAAGTCCTACATATCCGGTTGCATCCTGCTGGGTATCGCCCCCTGCACCGCCATGGTGCTGGTGTGGAGCTTCCTGGCCAGGGGAAACGACGGCCTCACCCTGGTGATGGTTGCCATCAACAGCCTCGCCATGCTGGTTCTATACGCGCCCCTGGGAAGCTGGCTGCTGGGGGTCAACGACATGCCCATCCCCTGGAAGACCATCGTGCTCTCGGTGGGCGTCTACGTGGCCCTCCCGCTCGCGGCCGGGTACGTCACCCGGAGGCAGATCCTGAAGAGAAAGGGGCTCGACTGGTTCAACAGCAAGTTCATACATTACCTGACACCGGTTTCGATAACCGCTCTCCTGATGACCCTGGTGGTGCTGTTCTCGTTCAAGGGCAAGCTGATACTGGAGAAACCGCTAACGATACTCTACATCGCGGTTCCGCTTCTGATACAGACACTGTTCATATTCTGCCTGGGCTACGGCCTGGCCCGGCTGTTGAAGCTCACCTACCGGGACGCGGCGCCCAGCGCCATGGTCGGCGCCTCAAACCACTTCGAGGTAGCCATCGCCACCGCCGCGGTGCTCTTCGGGCTTGCATCCGGGGCCGCCCTGGCCACGGTGGTGGGGGTGCTGATAGAGGTCCCGTTGATGCTGCTGTTGGTCAGGATATGCCTTAGGACGCGGCACTGGTTCGACAAGGGAGAAACGCCAGTAGCGGAGGTGGCGGCGCAGGAGAGTTGAGCTTGAGCTTCCCGTCTTGGAAACGGTGGTGAGGATGAAAACAGAGGAACCGAAATGAGCGCGTGGGAACTGATATTCGCCGGTTTCAAGACCCTCAACGAGTACATACTTCAGCACACCCTTTTCTGCCTGATACCCGCGTTCTTCATCGCCGGCGGCATCTCCGCGTTCCTCAACCAGGAATCGGTAATGAGATACTTCGGGCCCGAGGCGAAGAAGCCGGTTGCGTACGGGGTGGCCTCTGTGTCCGGAGCGATTCTCGCGGTCTGCTCCTGCACAGTGCTGCCAATTTTCATGGGCATATACAAGAAAGGCGCGGGTCTCGGGCCGGCCATAGCCTTCCTGTACTCCTCCCCGGCAATAAACATCCTCGCAATGTCCTACTCGGTGCACCTGCTCGGCTACGACATCGGCGTAGTGAGAATCGTAGCCGCGGTAATGCTCGCGAGCTTCATCGGTTTGATAATGGCCACGATATTCCGAAAGGAGGAAACCGAGAGGGCGGCGGGCGCCTTCGCCTGCGGGACGGACCCCCCACGGCCGACCTATCAGACCCTCATTTACTTCGGCGTAATGATCGCAATACTCGTATACGGCACCGCCAGGATACCTGCGATAGTCAAGTACCTGGGCGAAGCCGTTCTGGTGGCGGTCCTGGTTTTCCTTGTCGCCAGGTGGTTCAAGAAGGAGGAGATAAGGGAGTGGATGAGCGAGACCTGGCGGATGACCAGGATGCTGGTGCCGGTGCTGCTCCTCGGGATCTTCCTGGTGGGCATAATCATCGAGGTTCTGCCCCCGGAGTGGATAGCCCGCTTCGTGGGAGGGAACTCGGTCAAGTCCAACGCGATAGCGTCGGTTTTGGGCGCGCTCATGTACTTTGCCACCCTGACCGAGGTTCCCATCGTAAAAGGCTTGCTCGATCTTGGCATGGGAAAGGGGCCGGCGCTTGCGCTTCTTCTTGCCGGACCCGCGCTGAGCCTGCCCAGCATGCTCGTCCTGATAAGGATCCTGGGGTTCAAGAAAGCTCTCACCTACATACTACTTGTTTGCGTATCCGCAATGGGCATAGGACTCCTGTTTGGAGCTATCTTCTAGAGAAAAGGAGGACGTAATGGAGATCAAGGTGCTTGGGACCGGCTGCAAGAAGTGCAAGGCCACCAAGAAGCTGATCAAGGAGGTGGCGGAGGAACTGGGTAGCGATGTCCAAATCGAGGAGGTGAAGGACCTCGTGGAGATCACCGAGTACAACGTCATGTCAACGCCAGGGGTGATTGTCGACGGAGAGGTCGTCTCCAGCGGGAAGGTGCCCTCCCGGAAAGAGGTCGAGTCGTGGATCGAAGGATGAGGGAGGCCGAAACGAGGATGAGGGGGTTCAAGGCGATCCCGTCACTGGTGCTTCTGTTTCTGCTCCTGGTTGCCCTTCTCGCCGGTTGCTGCGCGGCCAGGAAGGACAATGGCTCAGGCTCCACAATCTCCAAGGGTGACGTGGAGAAGGTTGAGCTGGTCCACTTCCACCCCAGGTTCCGGTGTGTGTCCTGCAACAACATCGAGAAGTACGCCCGCGAGGTCGCCGGGAACGATTTCAAGGAGCAGATGGAAGATGGGAAGCTCGAGTACAGATCCCTTGAGATAGAGGATGAGAATAACCGGGAGCTAGTTGACGAACTGGACGTCGGCGGTTCATCGCTCTACTTGATCATCTCGGGAGACGGCAAGAGAACTCACCGGGAGATCAAGGACGTGTGGCTGTACTGGGACAAGCCCGATGAAGCAAAACAAATCATCAAAGAAGATCTGTCCAAATACCTATGAGAAGTAGCGATATACGCGTAGCCCGGGAGGTTGCCGGATAGTGGACTTCATAAGGGAGATGGCCGGGAATACGAACATACCGGTTCTGGCCGCCCTTTTCCTGGGAATAATGACAGCGGTCAGCCCCTGCCCGCTTGCTACCAACGTTGCCGCCCTGGCCTATATCTCCAAGAGGCTGACACACAGGAAGTACACGGTCCTTGCGGGCATACTCTACACCGCCGGGCGCATGGTGGCCTATACCGCTATCGGTGTGCTTCTTATCTACGTGGGGCTCAAGTCATCCAGCATGTCGCGGTTCCTGCAGTGGACGGGCGAGAGATTCCTGGGGCCACTACTTATTCTGTTCGGCCTGATAATGCTCGACGTGATCAACGTCTCCGTTTTCAAGGGCCGCGTTACCGCCGGACTTCAGGAAAGAATAGGCGACTGGGGCCTGGTGAGCTCATTCCTGATGGGGATTCTGTTCGCCCTCGCCTTCTGTCCTTACAGCGCCGTTCTGTTCTTCGGAATGCTCATGCCGCTCGCTCTCGACACGACGGCTGGAATAGCGCTTCCCTCCATATACGGTCTCGGCACGGGGTTGCCCGTCATCGTGTTCGCGGTGGCCCTGGCAGTTGGTTTTTCCGAGATCGGCAAGCACATAGAAAGGCTGCAGAAAATTGAGAAGTATCTTCGCAAATTCATCGGCGTGATCTTCATCGGTGTCGGGATATATTACACGGTGTTGCTGGTCAAGTCGTTTTTCTAAGAAGACGATTGGAGTATAGAACGGACGGCGCGCAATGCCCTGGCTGATTGGATACCCGAGAGACAGTATTGCTTGGTTTCCCACGATTGATCCGGATGAATGCGTCAAGTGCGGCATCTGCATGAACTGCAGCAAGGGGGTGTTACGAATGGGGTAATGACGGGCCCCGTGTGGCTCATCCCTGCCAGTGCGTGGTGGGATGCACAACCTGTGCCAATCTCCGCCGTGGGGAGGCCATAGCATTCCCCGGCATCAGCGATATCCGCGACGTCTACAAGAGGGAGAAGATATGGTCCAAGGTCAAGAAGGCGCTGGAGGAAGAAGGCAAGATCCCGGGCTGAAGTGGGCCATATCAATGGATGGATAGGGCTATTCAGATAGATGAATTGACGTAGGCACAAAATAATGTGGCCGTTATAGTAAACTTATGCGATGGTAGATGCATCGCTTGTGGCATTGATGAGTGAAGCGAAGCCTTGGGCATCGATCCAGATAAAGAGGTGATGGATATGGAAGGTGGCAAGGCTGCCGCTTCCTCCGCGGCGAAACTCCTGGGCGGTAACATCATGCGGCTAGTCGAGAGCATCGAGAGCGCGGACCCCGCGGAGCTATCCCGGGAGCTGTTCGGCGATGACCAGGAGTCGCTTCAAAAGGTAACCCGGGCGTTCCCCAGCATCGTCAACACCGCGGTCCAGGTGTGCAAGGGCTTCGCCGAAGCCCTGGAACGCCTCCCCGCCGACGCCGGCGCCAGGATGATGGCCGGCTCCCTCTCAGAAATCAGCGGGGCCGGTATCGGGGATGCGGTCAACTCCCTGTCTCGGGTACTGATACAGTTCTACGAGCGAGACCCCGACCTGTTCAACCGGAGCAAGCTCGAGACAACGTCCGACGCCATCAAGGCTATTGACTACGGGAAGCTCCGCAAGTCCCTAACCTACAAGGCGCGGGTTCAGATGGAGTACCGCCGCGAGGCGGTGGTGTTGATAGGAGAGGAACCGATCGCCCTCATCAACCTGATCAGCCTGATACCCGAGTACGTGAACGATACCCTGAAGCTGCTCAACCAGGTGCTTGACTCCATCGGGTTTCCACCCGAAGCCATGACCTACGCCGTGTTCAAGATCCTGGAGGAGATCGACTGGGAGGAGATGGGCGGGGCGGTTAACGGCGTGTCCAGATTCATCAACACCCTGCGAAGGGGCGACCTCCTGCTGGGAGACGGGAGCTCCGATTTCACCGGGGTCATCTCCAGCGTGAGCGAGGACTTCATAGAAAACGTCGATTTCATCGAGGTCTCCAGGGCGGTGTCGGCCCTGAGCAAGTACATGGAGGCGGCCGCCACCTCGCTCGCCACCGACGCACTGGGGAAGGAGGGCGGTGCACTGGCGATCAGTGGCGCGCTCCTTTCGATATCCAACTCCGCCATCCGCTCCACGTCGGCCATCCTCGAGAGGGCCACGGCGCTCCCCCCGGAAGCGTTGGGGGCGATGGCCGGTGGCCTCAAAGATAACTTCAGCGCCAGGGAGCTTGGCGCCGTGTTCAACTCCGCCCTGGTCCTGTTCAACCGGTTCACCGCCGGGGACCCGGAGCTGGCCGGTACCATCATAGGCAACGCCCTCTCGGGCGTTGACTCCGAGCAGGCGGGGCTGGCGGCAAGCACGCTGACCGCGGAGTTCGTCAGAGCGGTTCTTGGCGGCACCGCGGCCGGTAAACCGGAGCTGGGGGTTCTAGGCATAGTGGTGAACAACACCCTGGCCTCCTACAACCAGTTGTCCGCCGAGGATCCGCAGGTCATCGCCCGCAGCCTTGACGTGTTCCTGGCGAGCCTGGACGAGGACCAGGTGAACAAGGCGGCGAAAAGCGCAGCCTCCCAGGTCGCGGACGCGGCGCTCAGGAACCCGGGTGTGACCCGGGCGGTGGTGCGGGCGCTTCTCTCGGCCACATTCAAGTTCGTGAAAGGCTACATAGGGAACCTGGTGGGCAAACGGGAACGGGGGGTGACCTGATGAGCGTTTCATTGGGAGTTCAAGAACAAGCCGCCATCCTGACCGATTACGTTGTCGACTGGAAGGACAGGGGGGGCAAGGTGCTCGCCTACACCTGCGTATCGATGCCGATTGAGATAATCGAGGCGGCGGGGCTGCTGCCTTACCGGCTCAAGGCCCTGGGTCACCCCGACACGTACCTGGCCGACGGGGAGTTGTCACCGCTCAACTGCTCCTTCTGCCGGTCCTGCCTGCAGCTCGGCATGGACGGCACCTACAACTTCCTCGACGGCATCATCGAGAGCAACGGCTGCGACCATATGCGGGTGATGTTCGAGAACTGGCGACGTGTGAATGAGCCTGGTTTCTTCCATTACCTGAAGGTCCCCCACTTCTTTGGGGAAGACTCCCTGGAGTACTTCGAGGGTGAACTGGAGCTTCTAAAGGAAGCTATCTGTGAACATTTCTCGGTTGAGGTATCCGACGCCGACCTCACCGCGGCCATGGAGAGGCAGCAGGAGGTCAGGCGCATGTTCAGGGAGCTGTGCTCGCTCCGTCGCCGGGAAAGGCCGGCGGTCAACGGGAGCGAGGTGCTGGCGCTGACCATCAACGGCTCCTCGATGCGAAGCGAGGATTTCCTGGAGGTGCTCTCCGGGGTCGTCGAGGAGAGGGAAGGCGCACCAGGGGAGACCCCCAGGGCAAGGCTGATGCTTTGCGGCGCCGCAACCGACGAGGTCAAGTGGTTCGAGGAGATAGAGAGGATGGGGGGCCTTATCGTAGCCGATGCCCAGTGCTTTGGCGCAAGGGCGTTCTGCCAGGACTACGACACGGGCGGAGACCCGCTGCGCGTCCTGGCCGAGAGCTACCTGGCGAACCTCTTCTGCCCGCGCATGTACACCGAGTACGACAAGCGCAGAGATTTCATCCTTCAAACGGCGCGGCGGGCGAACGTCGAAGGCGTCATCGTCCTTTACAACAAGTTCTGCGACCTGCACGGGGTGGACGCGGTCCTGCTGCGCCGGGACCTGGCCGAAGAGGGGATACCGGTCCTGATACTGGAGAAGGAGTACAGCGCAAGGGCGGATATCGGGAGGGTCAAGACCCGCATACAGGCGTTCATGGAGAGAATAGGGGGTGGTGCGTAGATGATTCCGACACCCGTCCTCCGTGAGGGTGACAACGCCTTCGAGCGCACCTTGAATATCCTGGACATGATCTACAAGTTCCCCGACCACATTAGCGACGAGGAGGTGGAAGGGGTCGCCAACTACGTCAACCCCGACATCAGGAACACCGTGCTGGGCCTTTTCGAGATCGGGTCAGCCAGGGACCTGGAGGTCCTCTTTGTAAAGAAGGTCATAGACATCCTCCGGGAGGCCCAGAGGGCGAAGGCCGAGGGCAAGAAGGTGGTGTTCGTCCCGTTCACGTTCCCCCCGGAGATCATCTTCGCGTTCGAGAACCTCTTCCCGGTATGCACCGAGGTCATCGCCGGCCTCGCCGTCAACGTGTTAGCCGGACAGGGGGAGCGGTTCTGGGACTTCGCCATGGGCATAGGGCTCCCGGACTCACTTTGTACCGCCAACACGATGACCGTCGGCTCGTTCCTCATGGGCCCGGGCCTGAAGCCGGACGCCATAGTCTCCAACTCCCCCGGTAGCTGCAATCCCAATGCCAAGATACACGCCTTTGCCGCCGACTACCTTGGAATCCCCCAGTTCATCCTGGAGAAACCGGTTGACGACTCCGAGCGGGGCCGCGAACTCTATCATAAGTACCTGTGCGATCTGATCAAGAACCTGGAGGAGTTCGCTGGCGAGGAGCTCTCCGAGCAGAGGTTGCGCGAGGTCGTACTGAAATCGAGCCGGGCGGCGGACCTCTACAACGAGTTCTGGGAGCTCAGGAAAGCCAGGCCGTGCCCGGTTCACAACATCTTCAACGCGAACATCCTGTTCCTGAGAAGCCAACTGTGGGGCAGGGACGAGGCGATCGAGCTCCTGGGGAAGATGGTCGATATCTCCAAGGAAAGGCTGCGCACGGGGGAGTACACCGCCCCCAAGGAGATCGCGAGGGTCTACGTCAGCTACATCTTCGCACTCTTCGATCTCCACGGCTTCTTTCCCTGGATGGAGAAACGGGGCATCTCCATCCTTGGCGATATCCTTGCCATTCACTTCTTCCCGCCGGTCGACACTTCATCGAAGGAGTCGATGCTCCGCTGGCTGTCCGAGGTCACCTTCGACTACCCCATGACCAGGCAGATGGGGGCCAGCGAAATCTCTCTCAAGTGGCTGGAGGATATCAGCTTTGCGGTGAAGGACCTGGGGGCTGACTGCTGCGTCTACATTGGTCACCACGCCTGCAAGCACACCGCGGGATCTCTCTCTTTCCTGCGAAGGGAACTGATGAAGCAGACCAAGGTTCCCACGCTAACCCTTGTGGGGGACTCGTTCGACAAGAGGCACACACCCATGAGCATAATCCAGGAGGAGATCGAGCTTTTCGTCGACAAAGTAGTCTCGAAACGTAAAGGCCCGAAGCGAAGAAAGAAGGCTTCCACTCCTGGTTGAGAGCGACTTCATGAAGAAGATGAAGTCCTTCGAGTTCAACGTCAGGGAACTTGCCGGGTCGATAGGCAACGCGCCAAAGGGAGAAGGGAATATAAGTGTGAAACGGCTGTTTTGGTTACTGACGATCGGTGCTCTCATCGGTTACTTCCTTGGGTTC
>JAHIPE010000146.1 GCA_018894655.1 Actinomycetota bacterium | reverse complement strand
TGCGCCGGCTGCGGAAAAATCCAGTACCCCCCGGATATTCTCCGGAAGCGAATGACTCCCGAGGAGTGCTGGAAGGCGGCGGAGGAATGCGGCGCTCCGGTGGTCTCCGTGGCGGGAGGTGAGCCGCTGGTGCATGAACAGATGCCGCTGATCGTTTCGGGGCTGATCGAACGCGGCAAGCATGTCTATCTCTGCACGAATGCCCTGCTGCTCGAGAGCAAGCTCCACAAGTTCTCCCCCTCATCCCTTCTCACCCTCAGCATTCACCTCGATGGGCCCGAAAAGACACATGACCGCATCGTCTGTCGCGAAGGCGTATACCGGACTGCGATCGCGGGGATCCGCAAGGCCAAGGCTGAAGGCTTCAATGTCATGACCAATACGACCATCTTCCAGGGCGAGTCCTCCGCCGAGTACCGCAGGTGGTTCGATGAATGCATGGGATTGGGTCTCGACGGCATGATGCTCTCTCCCGGCCATGCCTATGAAAAGGTGGCCAAACAGGAGCTATTCCTAAAAAACGAGCAGACCAAGGCCTGGTTCCGTGAGACGCTCCAGAACTGGCGTAAGAAAGGCTGGGCCTTCAATCACAGCCCCTTCTACATGGATTTCCTCGAAGGCAAGCGCGATTATGACTGCACGCCGTGGGGCGTCCCCACCCGCAACATCCTCGGCTGGCAGCGCCCATGCTATTTGATGGCAGAGGGAGACTATGCCGAGACTTACCAGGAACTGATCGAGACCACCGACTGGAAGAAGTACGGCCTAAAATCCGGCAATCCCAGGTGCATCAACTGCATGCTGCACGGGGGCTTTGAACCTTCGGCAGTCATGGACATGTTCTCCAGCCCCCGGAAATTCCTCCAGATGGTCTTCGATGTAGCGACCATCAAGAAGCCCACGCTTCCCGCGCCCCGGCGCCGAGAGGTTCGAGGCGGCTGCGAAGTTCGGCGGAGCGGACGCTCCGGAGGCCACCATATCCTGCGACATCGAGACCTGGCAGCAGATAATGGACGGCAATACCCAGGCGGCGATGACGTTCATGGGGGGCAACCTCAAGTTCACGGGCGAGATGACCCTGGCAATGCAGCTTAACGCCCTCCTGTAGACCGTGATACACGGACCAGCCGGGCGGCCTTCGGGGCGGTTTCCGGAGGCGCCCTCGCGCGTCCGGCAGGTTCTCCGGGGCGGGTTCACCCGGATAACGATATGACGATGCTCAAACCTGTACATGCGAGGCCGATTCGCGGCGGGAGCGTTGGAGATGTTCGGACTGGTTTGCGCCACCGGAGAGGAGCGGAAGGCCGCACTGCGACTTCTCGATGAATGGAGGCCGGTTGACCTGCCGCTGGACGCCTTCCTGTCGGAGGGGGAGTTTGGCGGTTCCAGGGTGGCGCTCGTTTGCGCGGGTGCCGGCAAGGCACCGGCTGCGGCGGCGACACAGTTCCTTATCGACAGGTACTCACCGGAGGTGATTCTCAACTTCGGCACCGCGGGCGCGCTTGCCGTCAACCTGCGCGTGGGCGATGTGGTGGTCGCCACAAGCCTGTTACACGGGGACATCGGCGTGGTACACGGCGAGGGGTTTGGACGTACCGGGGCTTCGGTGATGACGGAAAACGGACTCGCCTGCGTCCGGGAGTACGTTCCTGATACGTCCTTTCTAGAAAGTGCCCGGGAGGACTTGGCGGGCCTGTCACTCCCGGGAGGAGGCACGGTGCGCTTCGAGCCGGTGGTCACCTGCGACCAGGTGGTCCTTTCCAGGGAGTTTAGGGATGATTTGCGGCGCGCCTCGGGCGCGGCGGTGGTTGAGATGGAGGGAGCTTCGGTGGCGCAGGTGGCGGTGATGAATCACCTGCCCTTCGTCGTGATCCGCGGGGTAAGCGATACGCTTGACTTCGATCTGGTCGGCCTGGAGGAGTTATTCCGTTACATGGGCGAGAGCAGGGCGTCATGCTTCTCGAGGCGGGTCAGGTTCGCTGCGATGAACCCGGCGGCCATGGGGAAGGTGGGAAAGCTCACGCGCGGTATCCGGAAGGCCTCGGACAACGCGGCCCGGGTCGCGCTGAGACTGGTCAGCAACTGTTGTCAACCCTGAATATCTCCCCTGTGAAAAAGAGCATATTGTATCTGGTGGAGCTAAATGGATACCCCCCCTAACGATAATAGATTTCCCGATCCACACGCGCCCGGTCCTGGCGGCCCGTCGATTCATGATTTTACCTTACCGAGCGTGTAATCCCTGGTGCCAAGCCCAAGGGACTCCGCGTGCTCGAGCTGCTTCCACCATTCGATCCCGGTCATGGCGAGGATCTTGTCGGTGGAG
>JAHIPE010000145.1 GCA_018894655.1 Actinomycetota bacterium | reverse complement strand
CAGCGCGTTCAAGAGGTCGGTTTCGGTGATTATCCCCACCAGGCGTTCGCCATCGACCACCGGGAGGCCGCCGACCTTCATCTCCAGCATCACTCCCGCCGCCTTCTTGAGGCTGGTGTCGGGCGTGACGGTCCCGGGTTCCGAACAGTTCGCCAGTCTGGTGACAGGACCATAGAAACTCCGACTATTGTGGGCTTTTTTTCAATTATACTGCTACAAGGCGAGGTGGGGGCACAAGCAGTGTTTAATCTTTTCGGGAAAGACAGGGAAGAGAGAAAGGCAGGGGGCGCGGGCGCCGGGAAGAAGCCGGTGCCGGGAGACGCCGAACCGCCCGGGAAGCACCCGTTCTTCAGTGGTGTCGGGAGCGCTACCCCGGTAGATGGCGCGGAGGGCGATGAGGCTGGTGGGCAACCTCCCGGGAAGAACACCCGCGAGCTGGAGACCGCGAGAGGCACCATCCTGGTGGAGAACTACTGCCCCACCAGCAAGCTGGAGCGGATGGGCGTGGACGAGGGAATCTGCATGTTCAGTCGGCACGACCCCACAAGGCAGCTCAAGTCACTTGTCCACGTGAGCAAATCTGACGGAGGCAACGTCGTGGCGGGGACCCACGAGGGCAAGCTGGTTTCTTTTGTGGGGATCCACTACCCCTCCGAGAGGGAGCGGTGGGGCAAGCCGGGGTATAGCTGGCTCTTCGAGCTCGGCGCTATAGAGGTGAGCCGGAACTACAGGAAGCTCGGCCTTGCCGAGGCGATGCTCGGCGTCGCGATGGGCGATCCGGGATACGATGACAAGATAGTCCTCACCACGGGGTTCACCTGGCACTGGGACCTGGAGGGGACCGGCATGAACAAGATGCAGTACCGCGCCCTGGGCATAGACATGTTCGGTCACTACGGCTTCATGGAGATGGCCACCGACGAGCCGAACGTTACCATGGACTCGGCCAACCTATTCTTGGTAAGGCTGGGCGAGGACGCCTCGTTCTCCCGGTACCAGAGGTTCGCTTCGCTACTGTTCGCCAACGAGTGGGAAGCGATGCTCCGCGGCTCTTAGTCCACCTTCTTGAACCGATCCTTCAGCTTCTTCATTACCTGGGGCATCGTGGTGTACTCCATCTCCTCGAGTGGCAACCTGTGCGGCTCGAACGGGCCGTGACGGCGCAGGTAGTCCGAGGCGTCGAGGGCCAGTTGCCTGGAGTTGTCGAAGCTCTTGTCGGCGAACATGTCGCGGGGCCCCACCAGGTGTCCGTCGTCGGTCAACTGGAAGCCCAGGGCTACCACCCGGGGCGGCCCGTCGAAGCGGGTGGGGGTATCATCCTCGAAGCCTACAGGCATAAGCGGGCCGTGGTGCGACCCTCTCATCCAACCAGCTACCGCGTGGGGGAACGAGAACGGCTCGAGGACCTCGCCCACCGCCGGGAGGCCACTCTGGCAACGGACCGCGAGTACCGGGTCATCCTTGCCGACGTAACGGCCCGCCATGAGGAAGAGCCGCTGGGTGGACGTTACCGCCACAGGCTCGTCGGAACCCTTGCGGTATATGTGCTTGATTACGTACCTCGACGGCGAACCGATGAAGACCAGCATGTCGTACATTTCCTCGGGGATGTTGAAGATGATCTCCCGCTCGCCTATAAGGTCCTGGATCTCGAAACGGAAGCCGTCGTGCATGCTGGGGTCGATGACAAGGCCGATCGTGTTGAACGGGTCGGCGAACATCTTGAACAAGGGGAGGTTCCACGCCCCCGGCTCCGTCTTGTCGGCGAGGAAGATCAGCAACGGCTCCGACGGGCGCTGGTTGAACGTCATCTCGGCGAAACCCGGCCCCATGCCCTTGAGGTTCCCCGAGAAAGCGTCAACCAGGAGGTCCTGGCCGGCGCCGTACTGGCCGTACTCCTTGGCGACCTCGGTCATGGCGGTGAACGTGTTCCAGGCGAACCTGTGGATCTCCTCGTTCTCCACGCCCTTGTGATGGGTCATGATGAGGGAGGTGTCATCTCCCACCTCGCCACGAGCGTAGTCGACGACAAGGCCGTCCTTCTTAGCCTGGGCAAGTTGCTCATCGCAGCACTCCCTTAGCGCGGGATGGACATCGGAGTGCCCTACAAAGCCGCCGACGTCCGCCTTGATAACACTCAAAGTAATCTCGGACACCAAGAACCTCCTTATTGCTGAACCCTCAGCCTTTGTTGAAACCAATACATTATAGCAAATGTAGGAGCATTGCGCGCGTCGTGGGCGCGGCGGTGATTGACCACAAGTCTATCGGCATGGTAGTTTATGGCGGCCGACAGAGGCGTGGAGCTGGCTAAGTAAAGCGCCGTGCGGGGACATAGCGAGCGGGGGCCGCAACAATGAGAACAGCCTATCTGGATCACGCGGCGACCACACCCCCACTGCCGGAGGTAACCGAGGCGATGAGGCCGTACCTCACCTGCCGGTTCGGCAACCCGTCCGCGCTCTACAGCCTGGGAAGGGAGTCCCGCCGGGCCCTCGAGGAGTCACGGGGGAAGGTCGCCTCGCTTATCGGCGCGTTGCCCGAGGAGATCATATTCACCTCGGGGGGGACCGAGTCGGCCAACATGGCGCTCCTGGGCGTGCTCCTGGCAGGCCAGGGAAACAGGGGCCATATCGTCACAACCGCGGTGGAGCATTACGCCGTCCTGGAGACGGTGAAGTTCATCGAGCGGCTCGGGTATCGGGCGACGGTCGTAGGCGTCGACTCGACCGGCATGGTCGACCCGGACGACATCCGCAAGGCGATAAGGGTGGAGACGGTGCTGGTTTCGGTGATGCACGCCAACAACGAGGTGGGGACGGTCGAGCCGCTCCGGCAGGTGGCTGATGTCTGCCGCGAGGCGGGCGTCTACCTTCACTCGGACACGGTTCAGACAGTCGGCAACATCCCCGT
>JAHIPE010000144.1 GCA_018894655.1 Actinomycetota bacterium | reverse complement strand
CGCCTTCGCCACCGGTGTTCTTCCCAATATCTGCGCATTTCACCGCTACACTGGGAATTCCACTTTCCCCTACTGGACTCTAGCCTGCCAGTTTCGAATGCAGTTCCGCAGTTGAGCCACGGGATTTCACATCCGACTTGACAGGCCGCCTACGTGCTCTTTACGCCCAATGATTCCGGACAACGCTCGCCCCCTACGTATTACCGCGGCTGCTGGCACGTAGTTTGCCGGGGCTTCCTCTGGGGGTACCGTCAGTGCAAGCACCTTCTTCCCCCCTGACAGGGCTTTACAACCCGAAGGCCTTCTTCGCCCACGCGGCGTCGCTGCGTCAGGCTTTCGCCCATTGCGCAATATTCCCCACTGCTGCCTCCCGTAGGAGTCTGGGCCGTATCTCAGTCCCAGTGTGGCCGATCGCCCTCTCAGGCCGGCTACCCATCGTTGCCTCGGTGAGCCGTTACCTCACCGACTAGCTAATGGGGCGCGAGCCCATCCCGAAGCAGAAGATAAATCAACCTTTTTCTACCGATGCCATGCGAGAAAGGTAGAATATCCGGCATTAGCACGGGTTTCCCCGTGTTATTCCGGTCTCCAGGGTAGGTTGCCCACGTGTTACTCACCCGTTCGCCACTAGATTTACCCTGTAGCCGAAGCTACTGGATAGATCCCGTTCGACTTGCATGTGTTAAGCACGCCGCCAGCGTTCGTCCTGAGCCAGGATCAAACTCTCCATAGAATTGTTACTTGATCTGACATCCGCTTTAAGTTAGCGGTAACTATCAGGCCGTCCACTGTTCAGTTTTCAAGGTACTGGCTTTTTGTTATCTCACAAAAAAACCGCTGAACTCAAGGCCCAGCGGCAAGAAAACCATTGCGTACTAGTTCTTGAGATCCAATCCCACAATCATCTCTGAATATCTAATAACCAACTTAAACATCCTTTAAACCCATTTCAAGGTTCATTTTTATCCTAGCACCGGAGTGCCCCGGTGTCAATAGCGCACACTCTCAAACTAATTCGACCCTGACAAACGTCTTCTTCCCCTTGCGTACCACCTTGCCGTCCACCTGCTCGGGGGTAAGCTCCAGGTCGGCATCCTCCACCTTCTCCCCTTCGATGGCAATGCCCCCTCCCGCAATCAACCTCCGTGCCTCGCCGTTGGACGAGGCAAGCCCCAGGGAGACGACCAGGTCTACCACCCAGATCCCCGCGGCTCTGAACCGGGAACGAGGTACCTCGACCGGCGGTATCCGCCCGGGAAGCTCGCCCATGCTGAAGACGCGCCGGAACTCGTCCGCGGCCTCTTCCGCCTCCTTCGGACCGTGGTAGATGCCAACCACCTCCACGGCAAGCCGTTCCTTGGCGTCGCGGGGGTTCACCTCGCCGTTTTCCACCCGCCCCTTGAGCTGTTCGATCGCAGCCGAGCCCACTCTCGTTACCAGCCGGAAGTAGTCCCAAATGATATCGTCGGGTATCGACATCAGCTTTCCGAACATCTCGCCTGCCGGGTCAGTCAATCCGACATCGTTCTCCAGGCTCTTGCTCATCTTCCGCACTCCATTGGTACCCTCGAGCAATGGGAGAATAATGATGCACTGCGGCTCCTTCCCCATCGAGCGCTGGAGGTTCCGCCCCGCCAGAAGGTTGAACTTCTGGTCGGTGCCGCCTATCTCAATGTCCGCCTCGATCACCACTGAGTCGTAGGCCTGCATCACAGGATAGAGGAACTCGTGGAGCCCGACCGGCTTGCCCTCACGGTAGCGGCGGCTGAAGTCGTCACGCTCCAGTATGCGGGCTACCGTGAACCGGGAGGCGATCTCGAGGACGTCCTTGAAGTCAAGTGGGGAAAGCCACTGGCTGTTGCGAACCACCCGGGCGCACTTTGTATCGATCACCCGCTCGGCCTGCTCGATGTACGTCCGGGCGTTCTTCTCTACCTCCTCCTCGGTTAGCACGGGGCGGGTGGCGTCCTGCATGCTTGGGTCCCCGATGAGTGCGGTGAAGTCCCCGATTATCAACACCACCTGGTGCCCCAGTTGCTGGAAGTGCCTGAGCTTGGTCAGGGGAACCGAGTGTCCGATGTGAAGGTCGGGGCGTGTGGGGTCCACCCCCAGCTTGACCACCAGGGGACGGCCGGTCTCGAGTGACCGGGCGACCTTGCGGCGCATCTCTCCCTCCGGTATCACCTCAACCGTGCCGGAACTGATTAGCTCCATCTGCTCTCGAACGCGTTCTTCAACCGACATGCCCCGGATGAAACCTCCTTTCGGCGGACGGGCGTTCTACGTCACCCAGCCTGGATTCAACGGCTATTATAACCTTAGTGCCTCGTTCCATAAATACGGTTAAGCACCGAGAGCGTCGATGCGCCGCGCCGGCAAGGCGCTTGGTAGAGCGATTGGCCCACAGGCCCGGGTCCGAGGAAAGGCACTTCCCGGGGCGAACTGTATACGAAAGGGCCGGTGAAGCGTTATGTTTCATAAAGCGTCTTATTAATGTTATCATTGTTATAAATGTTGCTGGTGTGAGGAAATGAGAGTTCTTTTAAGAATATCAGCCGTAGTCGCCTTCTGCGTTGTGGTGTTTGCAGGAGGGCTTGTCGGCTGGTTCTACTCCGGCGTTGGGCTGCCACGGCTATCATCCCTTGATGAGTACAAGGCGGCGCAGAACTCCAAGGTGTTCGCCGCCGACGGGACCCTTCTCTGCGAGCTGCACGACGAGCAAAACCGGGAGATAGTCGCCCTGGAGAAGATGCCGGATGCCCTCCGTAACGCCGTCATCTCAATCGAGGACCGCGACTTCTACAGGCACAAGGGCATTGACTGGAAGGCTGTCATCCGGGCGCTGTGGGCGAACGTGGTCAAAGGCACGGTGGTCGAGGGCGGTAGCACCATCACCCAGCAGTACGTCAAGAACGCGTATGTCGGTACCAAGCGGACCCTGTGGCGCAAGGTGCAGGAAGCGTACCTGGCTTACGAGTTGGAGATGAAGTACTCCAAGAACAAGCTACTGGAGCTTTACCTGAACGATATTTACTTCGGGCAGTCCTGCTACGGCATATTCACCGCCGCCCGCAAGTACTTCGGCAAATCCCCGCAGGACCTCACCGTCGCCGAGTGCGCCATGCTGGCGGGGGTCATCCAGTCCCCCAGTTACTACGACCCTAACATCAGGCCGCAGGAGGTGCAGGAAAGACGTAACCTGGTCCTTTACAAGATGATGAGGTACGGCTTCCTCACCGAGGAGGAGTTTACCACGGCCATCAACGAGCAGATGAACATCCTCCCCCCGAACACCATCTTCGTCCCCAAGCGCGCGCCGTACTTCAGCGACTACATCACCGAGAAGGTCAAGCAGGAGTACGGGGACCAGTCGGCCTACCGCGGGGGGCTGCGCATCTACACCACGATAGACATGCGGCTCCAGGACCTGGCGGAGAACGTGCTGGCGAAATCGCTCAACGCGAACAGCGGCCCCGATGCGGCGCTCGTCTGCATCGACCCGCGGACCGGCTATATGAAGGCGATGGTAGGCGGGAAGAACTACAGCGTCAGCCAGTTCAACGTTGCCGCCGACGGGCACCGGCAGGCCGGCTCTTCGTTCAAGGTCTTCGTGCTCTCCCGGGCGGTGGCCGACGGCATGTCGCTCGACGACACCTACGACTCGTCCTCGCCGAAGATCATCATGTTGCCCGACGGACAGAAGTGGACCGTCCGCAACTACTCGGGAAGCGGCGGAGGCTCCACCACGATAACAAACGCGACCATCCGGTCGATCAACGTCGTTTACGCCCAACTCATCATGGACGTCGGGCCGTCGAGGGTCGCGGACATGGCCATGAAGATGGGGATACGCTCTCAGGTCGACTCAAACCCCGCCATAGCGCTGGGCGGCCTCTCCACCGGCGTTACCCCCCTGGACATGGCATCGGCGTACGGGACGCTGGCCAACAACGGGGTCCTCGCGGTGCCCCGTTCCATCTCCAAGGTAACCGACGCCAGTGGTAACGTGCTTACCGAGAACAAGCCGGAGACGAACGGCATCCTCGACAGCGAGGTGGCGGCGAAGATAAACGGGGTTCTCCAGAAGGTCGTGGCAAGCGGCACCGGCACCGCTGCCCGAATCGGCCGGCCCCAGGCGGGCAAGACCGGCACTACCGAGGACTACGCCGATGCCTGGTTTATCGGATATACACCGGACCTGGTCACCGCGGTGTGGGTCGGCTACCCGCAGGGCAGGATATCCATGGGCGTAATGTGCGGCGGCGACCTTCCGGCCAGCATCTGGAGAAGCTTCATGAGCCAGGCACTGGAAGACGTTCCCAAGACCGCCTTCGCGGAGGCCAAGGAGATCTCGACAAGGGACGGCTCGGACAATCAGAGCGAGTACATAACCGTCACCCTCTGCGACGAGTCCGGGCTTCTGGCGACGTCCCACTGCCCCCATACCCACTCCCAGGAGTTCCGGCGCGGTACCGAGCCGGACGCTTACTGCAACATCCACAACACCCCGGAGGGCGGGACCATTCCTAACGTTGTGGGAATGGAGAGTTCCGCCGCCAGAAGCAAGCTCAGCCAGGCGGGGTACCAATCGAGTTCCGTGAGTCAGCCCAGCAGCCAGCCCGAGGGGACGGTTATCTCCCAGACGCCCGCGGCGGGGACCACCCTGGCCAGCGGGGGGACGGTCACCATCGTGGTCTCCTCCGGCACGGTGAAGAGCACTGTTCCCAACGTGATCGGCCTTTCGGAGGCGGGGGCGAAGACCAAGCTCGCAACCTCCGGGTTCGTCGCCAGTGTCAGTTACAAGTCCGGCACCCCGGTCAACGTCGTGGTGAGCCAGTCCCCCTCCGCCGGGTCCAATCTCTCAGCCGGATCGACGGTGTCCATCACCGTTAACAAGACCGAGGGCTCGGGGTTGATCGGCTGGCTTTTCCTGGTTGCTTCGCGCAGTATCTAGCGTCCCGGGACCCCCCATCCCGGCCTTCCCCCCGGCGGGGGGAAGGGGCAGAGGGGATTACTTCTTCTTCGCGCTCGCCTTCCCGGGGCTTTTCTTCCCGGCCTTTACCCGCGAGACCCTGTCCAGCCCGGAGAACGCGGTGGACTTTACCCCCTTCTTCTCCAGCTCATCGAGGAACAGGTTGACCCCTATGCTGTCGGAAGCGATGTGGCCGGCGATCACCACGTTTACATGCTGCTTCTCCGCTTCCTTCCTTTGCTTGTCACCCATGTGCATGCCCACTATCGTGCCGACACCCGCCTGGGCCAGTTTCTCGATTGCCGAGGCGGGCCCGCCCGTCCCGCCGGTCATGTCCACCAGCACCTGCCCCGCCCTGTTCTTCTGGTCGCCTACCAGCACTGTCGGGCCCATGCCGCGCCCGGCGGCGTTCCGGTACTCCTCCTGCCCCAGCAGGGCGTCCACGACGTCCCGGACCAGCCTCGGCTTGACCCGCTTGAACATCCGGATCAGGTACTCTGTAACCAGGTTGTCCGCGGGCGTGTGAACGCATATGAACGGCACGTCCAGCAGACGGGCGCAGTCCACCGGCCTCTGGTGATTCTGGGACATGAGCCCCCTGCGGACCTCCTTCATGCGCTCGCCTATCAACGCGTCTCCGATGTTGACCGGCACCCCGAAATCGGCCCATACGTCGGCGTGCAGGCTCATCACGTCCGCCAGCGACACCAGTGCCCGCCCCTCGGGGTGGTGGGAGACGCAAAGGTCTATCTTTCGCCCCCTGTCCCTCAGGCGGTCCACCAGGATCAACTCCGGGGTCTCCACGTCTATCCCCGCTATGACGCTTCTAACCTCCAGGTCCGGGCTGCCGAAGAGGATACCGGTGTCCGCGAACGGGTTGGTGAGCCTCTCCTTGTCAAAGAACCGCTTTTTGTCTCCCTTGAGCCCGTCATACTCCTTGCGCGCGTCACCCAGAACACGCTGGACCTCTTCCTTCCCGCGCGGGTCCTTGCGGATCCCCATTTCTACCGCGGTGCGGTACACCTTTTCGAGCTTCACGGAAACATCCCTCCTTGAAACGTACTCACCGGGAGACGTACCGGTTGCCTTTCACCAGGAACCGGTACGGCTCGCCCGCCAACTCCGCCACTCCTATCCGGGGCGTGGCCTCGACCTCCCCGTCGCCGAACGAAATGTTCTTCTCTATTCCAAGCGGGCCCGAACACAGGTCCGCCCCGTTCTGCTCAACCGTAATTGCCAGTGCCTGGCAGAGCCGGGCCGGGCCGGAGGTAAGGAGCCTCCTGTCGTTCATCCCCCGCCTCGCCTCCATGACGTCCAGGCCGTACATGGGCTCAAGCGCCCTCACCAGCACCGCGCCGGCAGTGCCCGGGGGGGCGGTGACCGCGTTGAACATGTAGTGCATTCCGTAGATAAAGTATACGTACGCCGCGCCGGGGGCTCCAAACATGATCTCGCTTCGCGGCGTCGGACCGAAGCGCGCGTGGCTAGCGCCGTCGCCCGGCCCCAGGTAGCCCTCTGACTCGACGATCATGCCCGCGGCCGTTCCGGTAGGTGCCCTGTGTACCAGGATGCACCCCAGCAGGCCTCGCGCAACCTCCAGGGTCCGGCGCGAGTAGAACGACCGGGGGAGCCTCACGCCCGGGCGCCGCTCTGGGTTCAGTCCCGGTCCCCCTCGCTGAACAGCCCCTCCTGAACGGCCACCTGCTCGTCCCCCGACAGCAGTTCCTTCACCCGCTTCTCGATGTCGTCCAGGTCCAGGCCGCACTCCTCCCTGATGGACCGGCGCAGCATCGGCCCGACGTGCAGGAGGTCCATGTGTATCCTCTCCACCAGTTCCAGGGCCATGGCGGCCTCGAACTCACCGGGCCCCTCCAGGGTCATGTCCTTGAGTATCCTGGACTCGGTGCGCGACGCGACCACCGGATCGGGCAACCTGTCGATATAGACGTAGGTCCTCCGCGCCGGGCCCCGGTTATCCTCTATCGGGACGAAGCCCACTATCTTGTCGGAGAGGAAGTACTTCCCATACCCCAGGGCGACAACTACCTGTTTCTTTACCTCCAAGACAGCCCCTTTCGGTTACAAACTCGTCAAACCAAGCCGCCTCACGCGTGATAATATCACAAAGGTTTGTGCCGGCTCGGGCCCGATACCATCCGGCGCGCGGACTCGAGCTGCCGGGCGGTCTCCACGGGAGAGGTGCCGCCCAGGCATCCCCGCCGTGCGAGGGACTCCTCCACCGACAGCCAACGGAGCGCCTCGGAGTCCAGAAGCGCGGAGAACCTACCGAGCTCATCTGTGGTCAGGTCGGTCAGCCCCTTGCCCTCCTGAAGGCAGTATGTCACCACCTGCCCTACTATTTCGTGGGCCCGCGGGAACTCCATCCCTTTCTCGGCCAGGAAGTCGGCAAGATCGGTGGCGGTCATAAGGCCGCCCTCCACCAGTTCG
>JAHIPE010000143.1 GCA_018894655.1 Actinomycetota bacterium | reverse complement strand
CCACGATTGGTACCCATTATGACGAACGGCTCATCGGTTGAATATGTGCCGTCCTCGAGGTAGAAGGGAGCAGACCAGGTAGCGCCCTTGTCGCTGCTTGTCTGGACGCCTATCGCATGTTGGGATGGGCCTCCCCTCCATGTTACCCAGACATAATCGGCCCAGGCGTCCATGCTGACACTCGATATGGTGCCGGTGTCCGGGCCGAACCGGCTCTGAACGGTCCACCCCGCCGGGTACGCCTGCGCCCGGTTGGCGTAAGAGACCGCGAAAACCATAGATAGCGCAATGGCAAGCGCGATCGCAAGGCTTATCAGTACCGTCTTCCTGCTTCCTGCTACACCAATCATCCTCTATCCTCTCCCCTTCTATATGACCTGGACTGTCTTGCTCGCGGAGCTCGAGGCCCCGCGTGAATCCGTTATCGTTACCGTTAACGTCTGCGCTCCGGGGTTCGTGAACTGTATTGTCCTGCTCGTCCATGACAACGTGAAGGTGTCACCATCGGGGTCCGAGCCGGAAGCGGTGAAGGTTACAACGTCTCCACGGTTGACTGTGGATGGCCCGCTTATGCTAACGGCCGGCGCGCGGTTCTCTGAAGCGGCCGGGGGCGCTGGCGGGGAAGGGCTCTCCACGGGCGCCACGGATGCCTCTCCCGGGCCCTGCCGCTTGTCCCCGGACGAGTCCGTGGCAGCGTCCGCGCTGTGTGTCTCACCTTCGGTGAGGACTTCCTCCTTCTTGGCGGCATCCTCCGGCTTCTCGCTCTCAAGCGCCGCCGGCGTTGCGTCCACCGGCGAGATCTCGGCATCTACCGTCTTCGTTCCCTCGGGACTGCGCTCGTCGGGCGCGGAACCTGCGCCGAACGGGCCCCAAACGAAAACCCACAGGCCCAGCGCCAGCAGAAGCGACGCTACCGCCAACAGCGTAAACCTGCCGGCAACGTAACGCCAGTTAGTAATAGAGGCCTCCTTCCGCTCGAGGTGCTCATAGCATTCGGCGGCCTCCCCACCCGCCCGGCCGGTCGCCTGCTTGGGGCCGGGTGACCGGTCGCTCCCGCCGGTGCGACCACCCGCTCCGCTTTCCTCGAACGCCCGCAGGCGACCACAGGCATTCTCCTCACGCGCGCCATCACCGGGCACGATGGAAAGAACCTTCGCGGGTCCGGTCGCCTCGCCTCTAAGGTGGGAAAAGATGTACGGCGCATCCTGGCCGATCCGCCCGCGGGTGATGAACGTGTCGACCCTCCAGGCGGAGCAATCCTCCTCCTCGTTGTCGGTAAGGAGCACAACCGCCCTTGGTGCAACCAGGTGCGGGTCGTGCTCCAGGTGCTTCAGGAACGCCTGCGCCTGGGGAGTGTCGGCGTCGACGAAGTAGTAGTCGAAGTCGTTCTCTACCAGGAGCAGCAACGCATCACTTATGTCGGAGGCATGGAAAACCTTGCCGTGCTTCGACAACGCTTTCGTTACCGCCCTCTCCTTCTTCTCATCCAGATACAGTATCTTCAAGGCCGACTCCTGTACTCGTCGTTGTTAGACACGGGTTGCACATTATATAGTTTGTGCAATCAGTTTGCTATTCTCTACCAATCGGTCCGCTCACACCGCCGTCATAGAATTATTATCTTGTTATAGATACTACTTTTATTGCTATCCAAGATTGGACAAGAATAATAGCTTGTCCATTATAGCCACGCCCCCTTATCTTGTCAACGGCAGTACCCGGGGCACACGCCGGAACCGTGGGTCGTACGCGGGCCGTTGCCTCCAGGTGGCCGCTATAAGATACTATTAACCTCATAGATATAAAGATGGAGGTCGCCGTGGTTTCCAAAGAGACAAAGAGCGCGCTCGAGAGAAGGTTCGTGGCCGGCGCCGCGCTTGCCGGCGCGGTCGGGGCAGGTTACATGGCTTCCCGGGTGAGATCGGTGAAGGCGGGCCTGTCATCCCCCGCCAGGCCATACGCCTGGAAGCCGGGCCGGGGGCAATCGGTTCTGCTCAAAGGTGCCGACCTCATCGACGTACGGCGGGGGCAGACCCTGCGCGAGAGGGGGGTCCTGTTCAAGGACGGCCAGATAACCGATGTCGTAGCTACCCGCGACCTGGAGAAGGTCACCGCCGACAGGACGTTCGACTGCCGGGGGCTCTTCATCATGCCGGGGATAATAAACGCCCACTGCCACGCACTGATGCCGGGCGCGTTCATGTTGAGCCTCGGCCTGCTGCTCTCGGTGAAGAGGCAGGCGGCCCGTAACCTGGAGGAGTGCGCCGTCCACGGTGTCACCACCGTCAGGGACGCCTCATCTCTCCCGCTGGTACTGAACGAACTGGGGCATAAGACCGAGAAACTGGAGATGCTTGGACCCAGGGTGATATCCTGCGGCCCGTCCCTGATGGCCAGGGGGGGATATCCCGACTTCGCCCGGCAGATGCCCCACGGATTCGTGGCCAGGTACGGGGACCTGGCGATCTACGTCAAGGGGCCGGAGTCGGCGCGCCGTGCGGTCCGCTCGGCGGTGGACCAGGGCGCCCGGTTCATCAAGATATTCTTCGACGACCGCTCCCTGTTCTTCGGCGAGAAGCCGCTTAATGTCATGGACGACAAGACAGTCAAGGCCCTGGTGGAGGAGGCGCACCGACTGGGCAGGCGGGTAGGTGTCCACCAGACCCGGCTCGCCGGCTACCGCCGGGCTCTGAAGCTCGGCGTCGACGACCTGGAGCACATCCCCACGGACAAGAGGCTGACCGACAAGGACGCTCGGCGTTTCATGAAGGGCGACCACTGCATAACCCCCACCGCCTCGGTCATCCTGGCCCTGGGCATCGCCCCCGAGGGCCACCCCGCGCGGGTGGACCCGCTGGTAGAGACAATGCAGGTCGCCCGCGAGCACTTCCTTCGCCACACCTGCCCCACCGTGTGCGAGGAGGCGGTGATGAAATCGAACCTCAAGATGGTGAAGCTCTACTCCGAAGGGTTCCCCGCCGACAGCCTCGGCTCGAAGTCCCTGTTCGACAACGAGAACTTCATCAGGGCGCTGGCGGTGGGGACCCCCAATATCCTCAAGCTGTACCAGGCCGGCGCGCGCATCTGCTGCGGGAACGACGGGGGCACCCCGCTATCGTTCCCCGGGACCCTGTTCACCGAGATGGAGATAATGGACTGGATAGGGATATCGAACGCCGATATCCTCCGTTCCGCCACCATCAACGGCGCGCACCTGCTGGACATGGAAGGAGAGCTTGGCTCGATCGAGCCGGGAAAGCTGGCCGACGTCGTGGCCCTCTCGTCGAACCCCCTGAAAGACATCAGGGCGGTGGAGTCGGTGGAGGCGGTGTTCCGGTCGGGGACCCTGCTACACCGGGAGTACCGCTTCAACCTCGCCGATTCGGATAAGGAGAAGCAAGACAGCGCATAGCAGCGCACTTTGAACACCGCTATAAGGCGCTGGCCCCACTGTTTGGCTCTTTTCTGGTATTATTTATGGGCTCGATCTCCAATTCGAACTCGAGGAGTGGTGACGATGGATATCAACCAGCTTCTTTTGTACGAGACGATTCGCTTCTTCATCGGACCGATGATGAAGTTCCATCTGCGCCTGAAGATAGAGGGACAGGAGAACGTCCCCGACAACGGCGCCGCGGTGATAGCTTGCAACCACCGCTCGACCATGGACCCTATAATACTCGGGTACTCGGTCCGGAACCGCTACATCAGCTTCGGGGCCGCCGCCTGGTCTTACAAGGTCCCGGTGTACGGCCACTTCCACCGGGCGATCGGGGCGTTCCCCCTGACCCTTACCGGCGGAGAAAAGTCCGGCGATGAGCTTAACCGCGGATTGGAGCTCCTCAATGAAGGCGAGATAGTCGGCATCTTCCCAGAGGGCGGGGAGACCATCTTCGACCCCGGGAAGGTCGAGAAGATCACGCCGTTCAAAACGGGGTTCGCCCGGCTGGCGCTGGAGGCCCGCGTCCCGGTGATACCGGTGGCGATAATCGGCAGCGGGGAGCGCAGGCTCCCTACCGTGCCCGGCCCCCTGGTAGAGAAGGTGGTTAAACACCCCAAGAGCGAGAAGGGCTACTCGTCGGTCATCTACAAGAGGGCCAGGTGCCGAATCGGCCTTCCCCTGGACTTGGGCGACCTCTACGATAACCCCATTAACAAGAAGCTGCTGGACCTGGTTACCTCCAAGGTGCGACAGATAGTCATGAAGCTCTATAACGGGGAGGACCTGGAGCGGTTCATGACCGGAGAGGTCCCGTTCGACTTCGCCTACGAGCGCATCGGAGGCCCCACCAAGAAGCTTCTATAGCACGTTCCCTTCAGAAGAAAAAAGCGCCGCCGAAAACGGCGGCGCTTTCTCTCTCTACCTAACCCTGGCTCAGTCCAGGCCCATTATCGCGATGCTGCAGACGTTCTGGTTGGGAACGCCTCCCAGGTTGTGGGTCAACCCCAGCTTGGGGTCCTTGACCAGGCGCTCCTCGGGCCACCTTCTCAGCAGCTGGTTGTACATCTCGTAGATCATCCTGAGGCCCGAGGCGCCTATCGGGTGCCCGAAGCACTTGAGGCCTCCGTCGGGCTGGCAGGGCAACTGCCCGTCCAGGTCGAAGAAGCCGTCCAGGATGTCGTCGGTGGCCTTCCCCGGCGCTGATATTCCGAGATCCTCCATGGTTGCCAGCTCGGTGATGGAGAAGCAGTCGTGGACCTCCATCATGCTTATCTCCTCACGGGGGTTGGTGACGCCCGCCTCCTCGTAGGCTTTCTTCGCGGCCATCCGGGTGGTAAGCATGCCGGCGCCGTCCCAATCGGTGTACATCTGCTCCTCCCCGGAGCTGACCGATATCTGGATCGCCTTTACCTTTACCAGGTCCTCGTTCGGCTTTATCTTCTTGGCTATCTCGGGGGTGGTAACAATCGCCGCCGCGGAACCGTCGCTCACGCCACAGCAGTCGAACAGCCCCAGCGGGTAAGCGATAATGGGAGAGCCCATTATCTGCTCGATGGTCACCGGCCTCCTGAGGTGCGCCCGGGGGTTCATCACCCCGTTCTGGTGGCTCTTCCAGGATATATGTGCCATGGCCTCCTTGATACGCTCCATGGAAACACCGTGCCTGGCCGAGTACGCCGAGGCTATCTGGGCGAACATCCCCGGGGCGGTAGCGTTAGGCATAACCATTGTGGCCATCTGCCCAAACGCGGGCGAGTCGGGTAGGCCGCCGTAACCGGTGTCCTTGAGCTTCTCCACCCCCAGCGCGAGAGCGATGTCGTAGGCCCCGCTGGCCACCCCGTACACCGCTCCCCGGAACGCCTCCGTGCCTGAGGCACAGAAGTTCTCGGTCCTGGTGACGGGGATAAGCGGCAGGTGCAGCGTAAGGCCAAGGAAGATACCGCCCTTGCCGATGTTTATCTCGTCGATATGGCTTCCCAGCCAGGCGGCCTGGACGTCTTTCTTCTCTATCTTGGCGTCCTCCAGACACTCGTTGAACGATTCGATCGCCAGGTCCTCGGAGTTGGCGTCCCATTGCTCACCGAACTTGGTACAGCCCATCCCCAGTATGACGACCTTGTCTCTAATACCTTCCGCCATCTATTCCACCCCCTCCGCAACCGGAACAGCTTTCCAGAAGTAGTTGGTTATGTCTCTCTTCCTGTCGTAGAACTTCATCCTGAAGCTGAAATCGACCGGCTTTCCTACCGTGAGGTCGTCCAGCACGCAGTCGGTGTAGTCGAACACGAACCGCCCGCCACCGTTGATATCGACGGTCCCATACATCGCCGGCGGGTTGATGGACGCCGCCAGCATGTCGGAGGTGTAAGTGAATATCTTGCCCCCCATTCCGGAGAGGTAAACCAGTTCCATGTCATCCAGCGCCCCGCAGTCGGGCCTCACGCATACCCTCTGGGCCGGGAACTGCTGGGTGCCGCACTTCTTGCACTTCGACCCCTGCATCCCGAGGATCATCTTGTCCCTGCGCCAGACCAGCGACCAGCGGGTCCAGTGGTCCTCCTCGCCCCGAAGCCCGGTTTCCAGCGGTATCATTCCGCGCCAGGCCAGGTACTTCGTATAGCTGTCCAGCTCCGCCTTATTGG
>JAHIPE010000142.1 GCA_018894655.1 Actinomycetota bacterium | reverse complement strand
TGCTCAGGGCCGACGAGGTAGATCTCGCGGCAGGGCTTGGAAGGGCGGTAACCCTGTTCGCTTATCCAGAGCATCAGCTCCCGGTAGGTGTCCCCTATCTGCTCGAATGGGCCCATGTGGAGCGTAGAGGCCACCTTGGCGCCCGAAAGCTCGTACCCTTTCACATCGCCCTCGCCGGGGAGCAGCTTGGCGGTGGAGACACACGCCTCGACGTCCGCGTCCTCCTCCTTGTACTCGCCGTCGTGGTAGAGCCCGAACGGGGGCCCCGCCGGGGACTCGCCGGTCTTACCCAGGTAGGCGAACAGCGCCCCGTAGGACTTGCCCAGGTGGCAGCCGACCTCCGACATGTCGGTCTTGAAGCGAACCCCCAGCACCGGCTGGCCCGCCAACTCCTTGATCTCGACCTTCATCTCCATGACATCCTCCTCTTCCTCCAGCAGGCGTTCGATGGAGGAGGCGATGGAGCGGTATCCCTCGGCGCGTTCCTCGATGGCGTGGCGGTGCTCCTCGAGCAGCGCGTTCCTCCGGCCGGGGTCGTCCTCCCGCACGAACCGACGAGTATCTTCCAGCGGCAGCTCGAGCGAGCGAAGCAGCCGTATAAGGTCTGCCTCGGCAAGCTGCGCCGAGCTGTAGTACCGGTACCCGCTGGCGGGGTCTACGTGCCCGGGCTTGAATATCCCCTGCTCGTCGTACAGGCGTAAGGCCTTTACCGTCAGCCTGCACATGCGGGAGAAATCCCCGATGCTGAAGAGTCCGTTCTTCATCGTCCACCTCCCTTCGAGCCCATCCTCGTCCCTCCCCCCGGGGGAGAGTCAACAGGAAACCAGGAAAAAAGTGGCATTCAGGAATTATTCTACAGGGCGGGCTGCTCATACGCCACGGCGTGGCCCGACGAGCGACTGGTCTCAGCACTTCCACGGTAGCCCTGCCGAAACCCTGGTACGGCGTGAGACTACCTGCGTTACGGCGGGAGGCGTTCAGAGAAGGTCAGAATCGATTACCTGCTTCATGCTCTCCTTGAGCAGGCCGTTGCTGTCCCAGATTCCCCAGTGGGCCCCGACCGAACCCTCGCGATCGGCTTTCCACGGCTCGTCGAACGCCTCGAAGTAGAAGTAATCTACCCCGCGGGCGTTGGCCCATGCCAGGAAGCCGGCCAGGTAGTACCCGGCGTTCTCGGGACCGGGGACCGCGTCACCGTTGGCGTCGCCGCCCGATGGCCAACCGGTCTCCACGATGACCTCCTTGCCGTCCGACGCCTCCTTTACCCGCCGGTAGCAGGAGTCGAGGTAGTCGATGGAATCGCCGATGGCCACCCCTTCCCAGAACGGGTAGATGTTCGCCACCACGACATCGCACTCCGCTACCACCCTCGGGTGCTCGAGGAGTTCGTTCCAGCTGTCGCTGGTGGTGGTGGGGACACCGGTCGCCTTGACCCGCCTGATGTAGGAGATGAGTTCGTCCTCGGTCAAGGCATTGTTGTACAGGGTCTCGTCACCGACCACGGCCAGGTCCACCTCCCCGCTGCCGGCCTGCACGACAAGGCCGGCGACCTCGACCTCGTTGTACGCCCTGTCGGTGTACAGGTCACAGCCGGCGGCGACCGACAGCACCCTGGCAGTTGCCATCCGGGGCACGTCCACACAGTCGCCGGTCGAGCAGAACGTCCGTATCCGTCGGACGTAAGGAGCCACGATATCGAGGAGCGCCGATATACGCTCGGGAGATACTTTACCCCCCCGGGTGGGGTCCTCCTCGAGGTACGGGCTGAAGCAGAGGCCGCCCAGGCGTTCCGTCGCCGGGGAGGCGGGTATCACCGAGTGGCCGCCGTTCCATTCGGGGCGGTGGAAGTACATCTGCCGCTCGGCGACTATCCCCGGCCCCTCTCGAACGACCAGGTGCGCCGCGACCTGGAGGCCGGGTCCGGCGTGCTCGTTAACCAGGACGGTCGCCCTCGAGTTGGCGGGAATGGTGACGCGTCTTGCCGGGAGGGAGCCGACCTCGGACGTGTAGTAGGTTATCTCCACCACCGCGTCCCTGAACGAACTGTTCTGTATCGCCAGCCACTCCTCGAAGCCGTCCAGGGTGGCGCCCTCGGAGAAGAACCACTCGTACCCGGGGGAGGAAGCCCCGATCACGCAGTGGCCGCCCTCGAGTGAGGCGCCCCCCCGGGTGAGATTGAAGTACATGGGCCTTTCGGCGAGGAAAGGCGCCGTGGAGGATAGCTCTATGCTCACGTCCTTATCCAGGCCGACCTCGTGGGGAACGAAGACGGTGTGCCTGCGCCCGGCGTCCACGGTGTAACTCCTGGAGACTGCCTCGCCCTGCGACGGACCCAGTTGGTAGACCGCGTTGACGGTCACCGGCGAGTCGCCGGGGTTCTGGATAGTGAGCCACTCCTCGAAACCGACCCGGGTGCTCCCCTCGGCGAAGTAGTACCTGGTGGAGGGAGCGGTGGCGCCCATCACGCAGTGGCCACCCTCCCACTGGCGGTCGCCGGTGCCGGAGTACTCGAAGTACATGGACCGCTCCGCCACTACCGGCCGGTCCGACTCCAGCTTCAGCGACGCCTGGTAGTCGGCGCCCAGCAGGTCGTTCACCTTGAACGTGGCCCGGGAGCGGGGGGGGACGAACGCGCCGTCATTGATGGTGAGCGCGCTCTGCGGGGTCTGGAAGTGGAAGGTCAGCGCCGAGGGTTCATCCCCGGGGTTGAGCACGCAGATGTACTCGTCGAAGCCCGGGCCTGTGTACCCTTCGGCGAAGTACCAGTTCCTGGATAGTGACGTGGCGCCGAACGTGGCATGGCCGTCGGCCCACCTGCCCAGGTAGTTGAAGTACATCGACCTCTCCGCGGCGAGTTCCCGGCTGCTGGAGCTGACCACCATGGATACCTCCCTGCCCGCGCCGGCCTCCCGGTTGACGTCAACGGTGAGCCGCGAACAGGCGGCGACCGTGTAGCTCGTCTCCCGGCATGTGCCATCGGCGAACATGAAGGAGACCCGGGCGGTGGTGGGCTGGTTGCCGTGATTGCCGAGGCACAGGTACTCCTGAAAGCCGGGCCCCGTGTAGCCCTCGGCGAAGTACCATTCACGTGCCACGCCGACGCAGTCGGCGGATACACGCGAGACCCCTCCCGATATGCCGAGGGCGATTAGCAGGACGAGCGTGATTACAACTACCTTCCGTCCCGGCCCGCCAATCGCTTGATGCGTTTTTCGTCCCATTCCGCTCCCCCGGGGGCTGTACGCGCCTTACCGGTGGCAGGGGCACAAACCGGTGGTCATCCCTTGAGTAAGATGGTCAAGAGCGCGGTTCAAGGCGACTCGTGCAGGAGATACCTCCATCACAGTTATCGGTCTTTTTCCCCTCCTCCATGAGCGGGCCGGGGAGAGGATAAGCCACCTTGTTCGTTGTAGTTCATACGGGTGGCCGAGATGATGAGGCCGTAGATGGGGTTGATGGGGCCCGCGCAGGCGTCGCTGCCAAACGAGAGTTCGACCCCGCTTCCGCGAGGCTCCGCCACGGCATCAACCTCTGCAGCCGCTCGGGGCCAAGGGTCCTCTCCCTGGTCTCGTCCCCGAAGAAGTGGGTCGGCTGCATCGCCGCGTAGAGGCCCAGCCGGCTCATCCTTTCCTTGGTCTGTAAAGAGCCCGCCCCCCGGCGCGCGGCTATATTCCCAGGTATGCCTTCTTAACCTCGGGGTCGCTCCCCAGGGACTCGCTGTCGCCCTCCAGCACTACCCTGCCGCTCTCCATGACGTACCCTCGGCTCGATATGGAGAGCGCGATGCCGGCGTTCTGCTCGGATAGCAACACGGTAGTCCCCGCCGCGACTATCTGGACGATCTTCTCCCGTATCGACTCGACCACCAGCGGGGCCAGCCCGAGGGACGGCTCGTCCAGGAGCAGAAGCTGGGGCTTGGACATAAGAGCCCGGGCAATGGCCAGCATCTGCTGCTCACCTCCGGAGAGCGTGCCCGCCAGTTGTTCCCCCCGCTCGCGGAGAACCGGGAAGAGCTCGTAGGCGAAATCGTAGCATTCCTCCATCACCTTGACGTTGAAGTGCTTCGCGTAGGCCCCCAGCGAGAGGTTCTTCTTGACCGGCAGCCGGGGGAAAAGATGCCGGTTCTCCGGGCATAGCGCCACGCCGCGCCTGACTATCCGCTCCGCCTTGAGCCCCGTGATATCCTCGCAGTCGAGGATGATGGTACCGCCCGAAGGCTTGACGAGCCCGGCTATCGTACGCATGAGTGTGGATTTGCCCGCGCCGTTGGCGCCGAGGAGGCAGACGAGCTCACCGGACATGACCTCCAGGGAGACGCTGTCCAGCACATGATAGCCTCCTATGTCCACGCTTACATCCTCAACCTCAAGCACTATACCCGCTCCCCAGGTAGGCTTTTATGACCTCGGGGTCCCCGGATACCTCCTCGGGGGTCCCACAGGCGATCTTCCTCCCGAAGTTCAGTACCACTATCCGGTCTGAAAGACCCATTACCATTCGCATCTTGTGTTCGATCACACAGACCGCCACGCCCCGATCCTTGATCTGGCAGATGAGTTCGATCATCCCCGAGATATCGCCGGCGCCGACCCCTCCGGTGGGCTCGTCCAAGAGGACTAGCTTCGGCTCTCCAACAAGCGCCATGCCGACAGCCAGCCGCTTCTTGGCTATCTGGGGAAGGCTGCCGGCGATAGATTCGGCGCTCCCGGCAAGCCCCACGAACTCCAGCGCCTCCCCCGCCCTTCGGGCGACATCCGCCTCTTCCTCTCTCTCGCGGAGGGGTACGAGCGAGTCGAAGAAGCCGCTCTGTGTCCTCATCCGGCGGGCGATGGCCATGTTGATTTTCAGTGGGAGCCGGTCGAAAAGGGACGTGTTCTGGAACGTGCGCCCCATGCCCAGCCGGGCGATCCTGAACGGCTTCGAGCCGGTGATGTCGACCCCCTCGAACGTTATCCTGCCGGAGGTCGGCTTCAACTGGCCGGACATCAGGTTGAAAAGGGTCGTCTTCCCCGCGCCGTTGGGCCCCACGATACCCACTATCGACCCGGCCTCCACCTTCATATCGATCCCGTCCACCGCGACGAGCCCCCCGAACCTCTTTGTCAGTGACTCGATCTTAAGAAGCACTTCTCACGCTCCCTCCTCAGCCTGCCTGCTCCCGGCAACTTTCTTCCAGAGCGACTTGAGCCCTCCCACGATCCCCCGCGGGAAGTAGATGACCACCAGGATAAGTATTATTCCGAATATCATGAAGCGGTACTCGCCGATACCCTTCATGAACTCCAGGGCGAGATAAACGGTGAAGGTTCCCACGATCGGGCCGTACAGCGTACCCGCGCCACCCACCAGCAGGTAGATAATGAAGTTGAAGGAGAGCAGGTAATGGGCGGAGGTGGGGCTCAGGTAGCCGGTGTGTAGCGCCCCCAGGCATCCAGCGAGCCCCGCCAGGAAGCAACTGATCATGAACGCGACTATCTTGGTATAGGTTATGTTGATTCCGAGGGCGTCGGCCAGCGGCTCGTTGTCCCTCACGGCCATGAAACCCAGACCCTCGAGGGACCTGGATATCCGCCACATGATAAACAGCGTCAGGAGCACGAAGCCCAGCACAAGGTAGTAGCGGGCCTCTCTTCCCGCGAAGAGCTCGGGCCCGGTGATCTTTTGCCCCCTGACCCCGCCGGAGAGCCAGTCCCAGTTCTTTATGACGACGTAGACGATGAAGTTGAAGCAGAGTGTGACGATTATGAAGTAAGGCCCCTTTGTCCGGAACGCCAGTAGCCCGATCAGGAGCCCCACGAATGCGGTAATGAGGCATGCCAGGAGCATGGCCATCCAGAAGTTGAGGCCTGCCTTGTTGGTCAGAATGGCTAGCCCGTAGGCCCCGATGCCGTAGAAAGCTCCCTGGGCGAGGGACACCTGTCCCGTGTATCCCATTATGATATTCAGGCTCATGGTGGCGATGCTGAAGATACCCGCGTAGATAATGACGTTCAGCATGAACTTGCTGATACCTATGTAGGGGAGGAAACAGGCGACCGCAAGCGCCGCGATGAAGACCCCGTACTTCCGAAGGTTTTCCGCTGTCACCTAGTCCCTCCCCCCGAAGAGCCCGTTGGGCTTTATGGCAAGGATCAGTATCAGCGCCGCGAACGCCCAGACGTCCTTGTATGCGGGAGAAATGTACGCTATCGCGAGGGCCTCCATGACCCCCAGCAGGTAGCCGCCCAGTATCGCCCCCTTTATGCTCCCCAGCCCGCCCAGGACGATTATCACGAACGCCTTGAGGACCAGGGTGTTGGCCATGTCGGGAGCTATAAAAGCGAGTGGGGCGGCCAGCGCCGCCGCCGCCGCGGCGAGGCCGGTGGCTACCGAGAACGTGAGGATCGAGACCCGGTTTACGCTGATTCCCACCAGCGCCGCCCCCTCGCGGTCCTGGGCCACCGCCTCTATGGCGCTGCCCATCCGGGTGCGCTTGATGAAGAGGTGAAGGAGCACGATAAGCACGATTGCCGCGCCTATGACTATCAGCCGCTGGAGCTCGAGGGTGATGCCTGCGAACTTGAGTACCTGGGGGTATGGGTTGGTGATACGGCGGTTCCCCGTCCCCCAGACGGCCCGTACCGCCTCCTCGATGACCAGAAGCATCCCTATGGCGACGATAAATGCGTTTATGTCCGACTTGTCCCGGACCGGGCGGTAGACGAACTCGATGCCGACCCCCACCAGGCAGAATACGGCTACTGCTATTACCAGCGCGGCCCAGTAAGGAACGCCGAAGGAGACCGACAGGAAGAACACCAGGAACGCGCCCAGCATGTAGAAGTGGCCGTGGGCGAAGTGGGCCACCCCCAGTATCCCGAATATGAGGGTCAGGCCAAGAGCGACCAGGGAGTAGACACTCCCCAGCATTATCCCGTTCACAAGCTGTTGAAAAAAGTAACTCACGTCAGAGCAACGCCTTACAGGGCTTTCAGTCACGGCATATCGGGCATGCCCCACAGCAGCGGGGTCGGTTCGCTCAAGTGCTTACCGGATCCAGGGCCGATATGCTTCGGCTACGTCGAATGACTTCGTCAGGTAACCGCCAAGACGATCAGTCTTTCTCTTTCCACCAGTATATAAGGTCGCTGGACAGCGTGTACTCGCCGTTCTTTACCATGGTGATGGCGGAGGGCATATGCATCAGGCCCTTGTTCTCGATGCCGTCCAGGGTGACCGGGAACTCGTCCCCCGACATCGGCAGGACCCCGGGGACAGCCTTCCGGATGGCCATCGGGTCTTCCACGCTTTTTGCGGACTCCATCGCGTCCTTCAGCAGGATCATGGCGGTGTAGTTGATCGCGGACTCCCAGGTGACCTGCTCGTTGTACTTCTTCTTGTAGCGCTCGGCGAACACCGGGGTGGCGGGGAACGGCGCCTCCACCGGCGCGACCCCGATGCAGTTCTCCATCTTGTCCATGCCGATCTGCCCGGCCATGCCGTCGATCTTCGCCTGGTCCATGACTATGAACCCGCCCTCAAAGCCGAGGCTCTTGGCCTGTTCGACGACCAGGGCGGTGGGCTGCGACGGGCCGCCTATCAGGAGGACGTCGGGGCTTGAGGCCAGCGCCTTGTTCAGGAACGGGACGAAGTCCGTCTCGGTGTAGTAGTCGGCGCGCGCGTGATCGGTGATGGTACCCCCGGCGGTCTGCCAGGCGAGGCCCATACCCTTCGCCCAGGCGTCCCCGTAGGCGCCGGTGGTCTGTACCATGGCCATCCTGGTCCAGCCCTGCTGCATGGCAAGTTTGGTGAACAGCTTGGTGTAGACGGTGAACGGCGGGGGTGGCATCACGATTAGCTCGTTCCCCTCGTCTGTAACCATTTCGATGCTGGTGTAGGCCAGTATCAGGAACTCTTCGTCCTTTTTCTCGTTGATGTCGAGCAGCGGGAAAATGACCGTGGCTACGGGGCAGAAAATGATCTTCGCGCCGTCGTCGGTTGCCAGCCGCGTAGCGTTACTGACGCCCTGCTCCGGTTCCGCCCTGTCGTCGAGGCTGGATAGCTTCACGTCGTAGGAATCGTCTCCGATCTTTACGCCACCGTCCTTGTTGATATCCTCGATGGCCATCTCGATGCCCCTCTGGCAATCGGTGCCGTACTGGGCGCCGCCCCCGGATAGCGGGGCGGTAAGGCCGATTACGACCTCCTTGGGACCCGTATCGCCGCAAGAGGTGCAGGTTGCTATTAGACCGCCGATCATCAGGGTGACGACCAGCAAGGCCACTACTTTCCTTGTCGCCATTGGACCTCAACCTCCTCCCGGGCGGGAGCCGGATTGCATCCGGGTACAGTACCGCCCTGTGATCCAGACTCTTCTCCGTATGGCCGTATCCCCAAGCGCCCTCCATTAGAGGGCGCGGAATCAAGGTAACGCGAACCAACATAACGATATCATATCAAGGTGCTATATTGCCCGCCATCCGTATACGCCGAATGTCGCCTGGAAGGCGACTCTACGAGGGAACTCGAATCTCCTGGCCGGACAGCGTCCCAACGGGTATAGAAGCCCTAAAGGTAGCTATCGGAAAGATTCTTGAGGATCTCCTCGGCCTCGTTCATTATCCTCTCCACGACTTGTGCCGCGGTCGGGATGTCCTCCAGGCGGATGGCCACCTGGCCGCACCAGAGGGCCCCGTTCTCCACGTCTTCCGCGGGGCCGAAGGCGAGCTGGCTCCCCTTGATCTCGTACTTGAGTATCTCCACCTCGGGGGCGCCGCCGTCCTTGAGG
>JAHIPE010000141.1 GCA_018894655.1 Actinomycetota bacterium | reverse complement strand
GTGCTCTAGCCTCCCTGTGCGATGTGCTTAACGAGCTTGAAGTCTGCTATCCTGGAACGACCTTACGGATGGTTCTTGAGGCTACTCGGGCGGCTCCTGAGTCGGATTAATTACTATGGCATGTCCGGGGCTCTGAATTGACCAACTACTTCTGTGGCTCGGCGTCGCTGGAGATGGTGTTTGATTACTTCGGGCCCGATATCGACCAGTACGAGATCGCCGGGGTCGCAAACTCGGACCCCTCTTATGGATGCTATACGGGCGAGCTGCTACGTGCCGCCCAGTTCTCATCGCTGAGCACCTCGATACAGGACCCCGGTCTAAGGGGCTATACGAACCGTGGAATGGGTTACATGGCGGCTAATGCCTGGTGGTCCGACCCGCCTCTGGTGGCCGATCGTTATAACGATCTCAAGGAACTGGTTTCCTCCGACTACCCCGTACTGATTCTCACGCATTACGACGCCAGTCACACATCAGGCCATTACAGGGTCGTGAAGGGTTACAGCGATACCCTTGATGTCTTTATCGTCCACGATCCATGGTATACCCTTCCTTACATGGGTCCAAACGTGAACTTCAACCAGGCGTTCCTGGTGGACGACCTGTGGACTTACTCGGACCGCTGGGGGATGGTAACCGCACCATGGCGGGTGCAGGTCACCAAGCCCGGCAGCGTGAGTTCCGGTCAGAAGTTCGAGGTGAAGGCGGCGGTCACCTACCCCGGACCGAGCCCGCTGGCCGATCAGTTTGCCTGCGGCAGTCCGTACGCCGGGATAGAGCTGAGCAATGACTACGAGTTGTTGGATGCCTCCGAGGCGAAGAACCTGGCCGGTATTACATATACAGGCACGAAGGGCTCTGTGAGCTGGAACGTGAAGGCGAAGAAAGACAAGAGCAACACCAATGATATCGGTGTTTCCGCCCAGGGGAAGATAACGGGTAGCTTGGTGTCCTATCAAAACTACGAAGACCTCATCGGTTTCGGGACAAGGTTCAGCACGTATTCGCCGACCTAGTATCTGGCGGAGGGCTCCACCGCCTGGGGGTTCTACTGCTGCATATCCATCGAGAACCCAAACAGTGAAGAGGTAACAGTGGATATCACCCACATGACCGATTCGGGACCGGTATCGGGTGGAACCCTGGTACTACCCGCCATGAGCATGACCACCATAGACCCATCCACAGTCCTAGGTGAGGCCGACTTCTCCACCAAGGTCGAGTGCAAGGAGGGAAAACAGATAGCGGTGGACAGGACCATGAGCTGGATCGGCCCCGGGGCTCCCTCCCCAGAAGGCCACTGCTCGATCGGTGTCACATCCCCCGCGAAGACCTGGTACATGGCCGAGGGGTCATCTGATTGGGGATTCGAGTGCTGGCTCTTGATACAGAACCCAAACAACACTGCCGCTACCCGTGAGGTCACCTACATGATAGAGGGTGAGGGTCCCCGGACCTTTACCAAGAAGATACCGGCCAACAGCCGGGAGACCTACAACATGGCGAACGACATAGGGAGTGCGGACGCCTCCATCAAGGTTGACGCTGACGTCCCGGTCATACCAGAGAGGGCCATGTACCGAAACAACCAGAGAGAGGGACACGACTCGATAGGGACGACTGCTCCCGCGCTTGACTTCTACCTGGCCGAGGGCACCACCGCCTGGGGGTTCACCACCTACGTACTCATACAGAACCCGGGCGACAGCCAGGCCCAGGTGGAGGTTACCTACATGACAGACGACGGCCCGGTACCTCATCCTGAGAACCCCGTGGTTATGCCCGCCAACTCTCGAAAGACCATAAGGGTCAACGACTACCTGCCCGGGCGGGACCTATCCACAAGGGTGACCTCGGAGAAGCCCATAATCGCCGAGCGCGCGATGTACTGGGACAACGGGACCGGCTGGGCCGGCCACGACTCCATCGGCATGCCGGAGCCGCACACCACCTTCTACCTGCCGTCGGGTGAGACGGGTGGCGACTGGGGAGCCGAGACCTGGACGCTCGTCCAGAACCCGAACAGCCGGGACGTCGAGATCGAGGTCTCCTACCTCAGGCAGTCGGGGGAGGGGAACGTGACCTTCACCGACACCGTGCCGGCGCAGTCGCGCAAGACCTACGACCTGGGACAGGCGTATGAGAGCGCAAACGCGGGTATCGTGGTGAGGAGCCTCACTCAGGGCGGCAAGATAATGGTCGAGCGCGCCATGTACTGGAACGCGCGCGGCGCGGGAACGAACACCATCGGGGGGTACTCGGACTGACTGTGCCACGAGAACTGTGCAGGAGATGAAGGTAGGAGATGAAGGGAGGACCTCGGAGCCGGCTTGCGGGGGCAGGCTCCAAACCAACTCAAGCAGCATCGTCAAGTCCTTCTCTCTGAAGTGCCGCGAAAGGACGCCAAGCCCCCCGACCCCCAGGAACGCCCCCAGCGCTGCTGAACTCCACAACCAACCGTAGGGGCTGGCTGATTTATTCAAGACGTCAGTGGCAAGGGAGGGCAAGAGTACCGTGGTCGAAGCACCAAACAGACACAGAAGGGAAAGCCTGCATCCAGGGCCCGTCAACAGAACGAGCCGCGCCTCAAGAGATATGGCTGGACCACCGGGGGGGTCTCAAGAGGCGCGGCGAGGACTGATCCACAAATATGTGTACCTGCTACCTGTTGTCTCCGGTCTTCACCTCCGCTTCAGGCTTCGCCTCTTCGCGCACCAGGACCGCGTGGATGTGCCTGATGGGGCTCTCCGTGCTCTCTACCTGGCGCAGCGCCACCACCAGGGTATCCACGAACTCCCTGAAGTCGTCTTTATTTCGTTGTAACGCTGCCGAACCGACCCGGCAGACGAAGCGGGGGAAAGGATGATCCTCCGGAATCTACCTGAGCGCCAGCATCACTAACTCACGGAAGTCGTCGGCGAAGAACGACAGGTGCATGAAGCCGTGCTGCCGGCCCACGATTTCCGCCGGGGTCGTCCAGCTATAAGCAAGACTGGATATATTCTCGAGTATACTGATGAGATAAATGATTATCAATTGTATTGCATATGTTAAACAATTGTTTTATAATCATCATAGAGGTGAAAGAAATGGGCTACAGGATAGAATCAGGTGACGTTTTCGTGGGGAAGAGGAAGTTCCGAGAGGAAATGCCCCAGTTGATAGAAAAAGCAAAGCAGGCGAGCTCGAAGATCATAATAACAGACCGGGGGGAACCAGAAGCGGTGTGCATGTCTATAGAGGAGTATGAGGCCCTAAACGAGCTCATAGAGGATCTACACGACAGGAACGTGCTCATGATGGTATCCAAGTCTCGCAAGGAGATCGAGAGCGGGGACGTTTTAAATATAGACGAGCTGAAGGAGTTCTTGGAGGTTGAGTAAGGCACGTTACTACGTAAGCGTGCCGAAGAACGTCGCCAGGGCGATAAAGCGTTACCCAGCAAACGACAGGGCTGCGATTTTCCACGCAATAGAGAACCTGGGGGATAATCCCAGGTCTCCAGGTTGCGCCAAGCTTAGAGTGTCGGATCTCGGCGAGTACAGGATAAAGGTCCGTGGATACCGCATCAGATATGACGTTGATGACCAAGAAAAGGTGGTCTATATACTAGCGGTTAAATTAAGAGGGGAAGCCTACAAATAATTTGGGGAGACAAGGAAGGCCGCCCCCACCAATTTAGATTGGAGTGGCATCCTACTTATTACTTTCAACCGCCGCGAGCTGGTTCTCCCGGACGATTATTGGATGTACGTGAGCAGTAGGACTCTCCGCCTTTTCCATCTCCCTTAGCGCCACCACCAGCGTATCCACGAACTCCTTGAAGTCGTCCTTGTAGAACGACAGGTGCATGAAGTCGTGCTGGATTACCAGGGTTTCCGCCTCATCGTAGGGTCACGCACTCGCCACGTTGTTGGTCGAGGGCCTTGTGGGTGAGTTGATAAGATGCCAGCCGCTGGAACTCATGGTAAGCAAGACGAAAAGGTATGGCAGGCTGCAAGGACTACCTGTTATCTTGCAACCGGAGGAATCCCTGTTTGCGGATTACATAGAACTGGCTATTGCCTCTATCTGCCCCTTAAGCTTCGGCAGTTCATTCTGAACAACTGCCCAGACTCGCTCCTCGTCCACCGCGAAGTAGTCATGGACAAGGATGTTTCGCATGGCAACTAACTGCTTCCAGGGCACTTCGGGGTGCGCCTCCCGGAGTCCTTCAGACACCTTCCGCGCGGCTTCCCCGATTATCTGAAGGTGGTGTACCGTCCATGTTTGAATCAGTTCGTTCTCCTGAAAGGCGTTCCTGCCTTCACCGGTATAGCGATCGATTCGTTCGATTGCCTCAAGGATATCCATAAGCCTGTCGGGATCTTTTCTCAGAGCGGAACCGCCTCCCCTAGAGCCCTGCCGCGAACCCTTTGATGCATTCCCTGCTCCGTAAACACATCGACTTCGCGGCCCAATAGTTCCTCGAGTTCAAGAAGCAGGGCGGCTTGATCAAGAAGGCTCCTGCCCGGCTCGAAATCAACCAGAAGATCGACGTCGCTGCCTGGCCCGTCATCTCCCCGGGCTACAGACCCGAACACCCGAATGTTGTTCGCGCCGTTCCTCCCCGCGATTCTTAGTATCTCACCACGCTTAGCCTCGAGCAGTTCCTTGACCGTCATGCCCACTTCCGCTCCTCATTCGTTTGTCTGTATTGTACCACCTACTGTATCTGCAGAAAGAGCCGCGCCTCAAGAGACATGACCCGAATGTTGGGGGGGGACCCAACGTCTCAAGAGGCGAGGCTGGGACTTATGCGGTTATGTCGTTGTGCCTTCTACCGGCTATCGTGGGCATCCACCTCCGCTACTGGCTTCGCCCCTTCGTGCACCAGGACCGGGTGGATGTGTCTGATGGGTGACTCCGCGCTCTCGACCTCCCGCAGCGCCACCACCAGTGTATCCACGAACTCCCTGAAATCGTCCTTGAAGAACGACAGGTGCATGAAGTCGTGCTGAATTACGAGAGTTTCCGCCTCGTCGTATAGCCAGACGGCCGTGGTGACCCCCTGCTTGGATGTGAACGTGGAAAGATCGGTTATTCCCATTGCTTCTTCTCCTTTCTCAGCGGGCGCCGCCACCCCGGCGGCGCGCTCTAGCCGGTTTCTCCTACCTATACGGTGATGGCCTGGAACTCCAGGGAAGGGCCGACCGCCGAGGCCTTGATGCTGATGCGACTCTTGAAGTTGCCGCCCTCGTCGGTCCACTGGTCGTACTTGAGCTGGCCGCTCACGATCACCCGGTTTCCCTGGCGCAGCGAAGCGCTTATGTGCTCCGCCTGGGAGCCCCAGCACTCCACGTCTATAAACTCGGTCCGCTCCTTGACCTCTTCGCCTGCCTCCTGGCCCGGCTTACGCCAGCGGTTGACCCCCACCCTGAAGTTAACCACCTTGTTTTCCCCCTCGCTTATCCTGGGGTCGGAGGTCAGGTTACCAACCACCACTGCGCTGTTCACGTACAAAGCTCCTCCTTTCCCCGGCGCCTGCGGCTCCCCGGGTTCCTCTTGACGGCTACGGGTAACTATTGGTATCCTATTAAATAGTTCCGATATGTCGTGTATAGGACAAGATACTTGTCCATCTAAGCACAAGGGACAGGAGGTGTCAACAGCATTGAGGCCTAAACCTGAAAAAGAAGTACGGGTTCCGGAAAGCGAGATCCTGGAGTACGACAACGCGTTTGCGGTACGCATGAAGTCCTTGAGGGACGAACGAGGGCTCAAGAGGGGATGGGTGGCCGAACAGCTCGGCGTGCACTACAACACTCTCAAGAACTGGGAGCTGGGGAAGGCCCACCCCGGAACCCGCGAGATACTCGCACTGTGCAAGATATACCACGTCAAGCCCGACGTGTTCTTCCGGAGCCTGTAGGGGCGGCGGAAGGAAGAGGTTCCTTCTAGGCCTTCAGCCGGGTACGTTCGATTATCTCGGCCTTGGCGCTGTCGGGGAGGTCGTCGAAGTAGGCGCAGTAGCCGGCAACCCTAACCACGAGGCCGGGATGCTTTCCGGGATGCGCCCGCGCGTCCTCGAGCGTGTCGGGGTCCAGTACGTTTAGCTGTATCTGCATCCCCCCGCGCTCGAAGAAGCCCTTGAGCAGCCCGGTGAGCACCTCCAGTCCTCTCTCCCCGGAGATGTCGGACGGGTCGAAGCGCATGTTCAGCGCGTTGCAGTTCGGCATCAGGGTAGAGTCGATCGCCGCAACCGAGCTCAGCAGCGCGGTCGGACCCCTCCTGTCGGCGTTGGTGGCAGGGCCTATCCCCGAGGCGAAAGGCTCCCCGGCCGCGCGCCCGGAAGGCAACGGCCCCGTCACCCCGCCGAAAGCAACGTGGCAGGTGACGGTGTAGAACCCCGGGACGTACCTGCCGCCACGAAGGCTCACGTGCCTGGCAAGCGAGTCGTGGAACATGGTGACCACCAGGTCCGCGTACTTATCTGCCAGCTCGATGTCGTTGCCGTACTTGGGCGCGTTCGAAAGCTCGGCCTTTATCGCCGCGTGGCCCTCGAAGTCGTTTCCCAGGGCCTCCACCACCTCGCTCATCCCCAGCTTCCCCTCGCGGAACACAACCGTGTCCAGGGCGGCCAGTGAGTCGGCCAAGTCGGCCACCCCCACCCCCTGTATGCCGCTGGAGTTGTAGACGGCGCCTCCCTCGGTCAGGTCCTGGCCGGACTCCAGGCAGCCGTCCACCAGCATCGACGAGAACGGGGTGGGGTGGTAGTCGATGTTTCCCTTCTCCACCATGTGGAAGTCGTCTATCATCCTGTCGACCGTGAAGTTGAGCTGTGAGCGGAAAGCCTCTATCACGTCGTCCATGATCCTAAACCCCACCGGGTCCGCGGTGGGAGCGCCGGTACGGAGTCGGTGCCCCCAGCGGTGCCCCCTGTTCAGGGCGAGCTCCAGGCATATCGGGATGTTGAACAGCCCCGCGTCGGTGGAAAGGAAGCTCTTTCCCGGGATGGACGGCTCCACGCACCCCACTATCCCGTAGTCGCGGGCGTCCTCCAGCGGGAACCCGTGGGCGACCAGCGACGGCACAACCGCGTCGTCGTTGAAAAGGGCGGGCACCCCGTACCCCTGCCTGGCGACGTCCAGGGCTCGGGCCAGGAAGTCAAGCGGCGAGCCCCTGTGCACCCTGGCCTGGTAGTTGGGGTCGCGCATCCTGTGCTGCTCCATGACGTCGAGCATCAGGAGGGTGAGGGGGTTGGTGGCGTCCTCCCCCTCGCTGTCCATGCCTCCCACTATAGCCGCCTGGACCACCAGGAACCCCCCGTGGTACTCGGAGATCCTCTCGGAGAGCAGGAACACGTGCTCGGTGGCCTTGATGCTGAACTGGAGTAGCAGCTCCAGCGCCTGCTCTCGGGTCATCCGTCCCTCGTCAAGGTCTTTCTGGTAGTACGGGTAGAGGTACTGGTCGATACGCCCGAACGAGACCGCGGAGTTGATGCTCTCCAGCATCACCCCCAGGTGGGTGAGCCACAGTGACTGCAGCGCCTCGTGGAACGTGGCGGCGGGCTCGCGGGGGACCTTGCGGCAGATGCGGGCGACCTCCTCGAGTCCCTCCCGGCGCTCCGGGCCGCGGGTCGTGCGGGCCTCGCTCAGGGCGTGGTCCGCTATTCGTCCCGACCACTCCTCCAGGGCCTCGCAGGTGATTCGCACCGCGACGTAGAGGTCACCGTCCTTGTCCTCGAACGAATCCAGGTAGCCGCGGGTCCCCAGCCGCAGCATCTTCTCGTAGTTTGGCAGAAAGTGCCCGATGCCCCCCGCCTCGTTTATCAGGTAGTAAGTGGGCTTGAGCTGGTGCCTGGTATAGCTGAAGGCCCTGAGGGGGCCGGTGAACATGCGGGCGGGCATGCTGTGGAGCAGCCAGTAGGGGATGACCCGTGTGGCGAGCTTGAGCCGGTCCTTGAGCGATATCTTGAACGGGTTGGTCTTCCGGCGATTGATCCACAGGAGCTCCGTGCTCATGAACGTGCTGGCAAGCTCCGGCTGCAGGATGCACGACCTGCGGGCGGTGCCCGCGTTCCCCACGATCAGCTCGCCGGGGTAGATGTGTATCTCCTTGTGGGAGAGCAGGTACGCCAGCGCCCTGGCCTGGCGGATGATCACCGGCTCCTCCGGGTTGTCGTGCTTCCGGAAGAACTCGGTTACGAGGTACGCCCTCTCCGGACACAGCTCTATCGGTGCGCTTTCCGAGTCCTCCCTGATGCCTCGAGCGGTCTTCATCTGCCTCTCCCTTACTGCCGATACGACCCCCATGCCCCCTCACCACTTGACCAACTCTTGGGGGCGACTCTCAGTCGCCCTCTGGTCTCCGCGCTCCGGGCCACCGGCCCGGCGGCTTCAATCCCTATTATAATCACCGCCAGCCCAGGCAGACAGTGAGCTATATCAATCGTACTGTTGATTTCGCGCGATTCTTCTACCCCCACTTGAGCCGCGACTCTCAGGCGCGGCTTCCTGCCCACTTCGCAACTTCCCCTTTTGGACCAGCACCTGGTTTGATAAGATATCTCCCGAAAGGTAATAGATAAGTTAGCCTGTATTCTCTACAGGCATCTCCGAAAGGAGGCTGGGAGTTATGACGAGCGTTTATTCAATTCCCTGGTGGAAGATGTTGGCCGCCGAATACGAGTGGGAGATCACCGGTGCACCGGCGCTTGCCATCATGCTTGGAGCATGGCTGGTGGTAGGCGGCCTTCTAGGCCTATGGGCCGGCAAGGTGGCAAGTAACAAAGGCAAGAGCTTCGGTGGTTTCTTCGCTCTTGCGTTTTTCTTGACCTTTTTCTGTGGTATAGGAGGAATAGTGGTCGTGATCGTCGCGTACGCGATGAATGCTGAGCCGGGGTACGAGAAGCAGGTACGCGCGCCCGGCGTGGCTCCTCCGCCGATACCAGGCCAGACATACCAGCCGCCACCTCAGCCAGGTGCTTACGGGCCACCCCAGGTTCCACCCCAGGCGTACCCACCACAGCCACCGGTTCAGCAGCCGCCCCAGGCTCCTCCGCAGGCGGCACCACCACCGCAAGCGGCGCCACCACAGGCTCCTCCGCAGGCGGCACCACCACCGCCGCCCCAGGCCCCTCCCAAGGATCCTGGTCAGGGAGGAGGGACTCCGCCTCCGCCAGCAGGAGTATAGGCCAGCGGGTAATCAAGACCTTGAGCCGCGTCTCTCAGGCGCGGCTTCCGGCTCTGCCCCCAACCACTTGAGCTGCGACTCTCAGGCGCGGCTTCCTGCAGTTCCAGCATCATGCCCACTGCCGGATTCAAGGGAAAAGCTTGTCTACGCCCTCGCATTCGCCTAACATCTATAGAACACCCCGGGCGTTTAGCTCAGTTGGGAGAGCGCTACCCTTACAAGGTAGAGGTCACTGGTTCAAGCCCAGTAACGCCCACCAAACCGCATTCTCAAGTGATTCTTTGCCCAGGCTGCTTGGCCCGCTTCCTGCCTGCCCTTTTCCGTTCTCATATGCTCTTCACGACTCCTCTCATGAGAGCATCTGCACCGCACGGATTGCCCTCCTGCCGATTCCTGAGACATCATTCTCGAGTCCGTTGAACCGACGCTCAAGGGAGGAAGGCCATGGGGGATCAAGAGCAGGGGGAGAAGCTACCTCCGGCGGAGAACGAACGGGGATCTATTATTGACGCCTGGCACGATCTTCGTACTCATGCGGCAATTGGGGGAGCGAATAATCACACGTTTGTTTAGTTAAGTTCAAGGCATTAACTACCGAAGATATCAATGAGGGTGTCTATGTGAGGTGTTTTGCCATGAGCAAGAGATTCCTGAATAGGAATAAGAAAAGCAAGTGCTCAGTTTCTCTCCAGCGTGGTTTCACGCTCATGGAGCTCACGATAGTGATCGTGATCATCGGGATCCTGGTGGGTATCGCGGTGCCGGTGTACCTGGCCGCCACGGGGAAAGCCGACAGGGTCACAGCCGAGTACAACTTCAGGGTCGGGTGCCAGGCAGTGGACCTTGTGTGGTAT
>JAHIPE010000140.1 GCA_018894655.1 Actinomycetota bacterium | reverse complement strand
CTAGATTCTAACACCGTTAGCCCCGGTCGCCGTCTTGCCGGCGCACCGCCCTACGATTTGGCGCCTGCTGGAGAAGGAGAAAGCGGTTTCTGATTGAAAGCTACATCAAGACGGGAGGAGGTTTGCTTTATCGTGTTGAGACTGGTGTGGTATTGGATTAGGTACCGGGACCTGGTTTCCTAGCGCGGGAGACCGGTTTTTCAATACCGGCCGCCTCAATGAGCGGCGTATCTCTAACCGGCTGTTTGCCGGGGCCCGGGCTCAGGCAAGCCTCACAGCTTTGCTCGCAGTTTCATGATCGCGGAGAGGAGCGGCGAGATCCTCTTGGGCGGCAGGAATCCCAACCTCTCCACCTCGACCATCTTCTTACCCCCTGCCGGTTCCCGCCTCCAGGGCACGACGCACGATCTCTTTGACCTCCACCGCCTTCTCTTTGGCGGGGGCGTTCTTATCGCCCAGGCCGCCGATCTCGCTGACCCTTTCCACCAGGCCCATCACCGCGTAGGCGGCGATATCCGGGTTCAACTCGCGTATCACGCCTTTTTCCATTCCCCTTATTACAGCCACCTTGGTACCCTGGTGGACCACCTGGTAGATCTGGTGGTACCTTTCCTGGATAACCGAATCGGTAGACCCTATCTCCAGGAAGTACATGAGATATATTGGGCCGTGCCTCTCCAGCAGTTCGAGGGCCGGTTCAATGCACCGTAGTATCGACTCCAGCCCGTCGGGGGCCTCTATCATGATCTCCCCGAAGGTGCTCGTGATCTCGACAGCGATGTTATCGAGGAGGGCGAGCATGATTGCCCTCTTGTTGGTGAAGTACCAGTAGATGGTGCCCTTGGCGATACCGGCGGCAGTTGCAAGGTCAGAGATGGTGGTGGCGTAGTACCCCTTTTCAGAGAAGACCCTGGCGGCGACGCTCATTATGTGCTTGCGGCGGTCCAGTGCTCTCTCGCTGCCGGACGCCGTACCACTGGACCCCGTGAAATCCTCGGGTGGAAAACCTTCCGGCCAGCTGAACTCGTCCTGCTTCAGCAGTTCCTTTATCTCCGAGAGTGACAGGCCTTTCTCGCGCTGCAGAACCCTTATGGAGTTGAGGATATCCACGTATCCGGGGTCGTAGTAGGCCATGTTAGGCGCGGTTTTGAGCGGTTGCGGGAGCAACCCCTCACGGACGTAGTAGTTTATCGCCGAGGTCGACACGCCGGTGCGCCGCGACAACTCCCCCACACGAAGTAGTTTGCGTGTTCCAGTATTAACCATAATGAACCCTCGTCCAGAGTATAAAGTGATTGGGAGACCGCGGTCAAACCACCAAGGCCCTTTTCGCTGACTGTACCTTTTGCCGGTGGATGTGTCAGAATTACCGGAGCAGTGTAGGCAAGAAGCGTGACAGTATATAAGGGCAATGAGATTCTCTAGGAGCTTAAAAGGCAGGCTCACCATCATTGTGGCACTGGCCGTTGTGGTAACCGGAACGGTGGTGCTCCTTTTCGCGTACTATATGGCGCGCTCGCTCTCGAGGGAGCAGGTCTTCGAGTCCATGGAGAGCGCGGTTTCCAACGCCGCCAACGCAGTCGAGGCGAACGTTGCCGGTCTCCTTTTCAAGTCAGAGCTTCTCGCCTTCAGTGATCCGCTGGCGAACGACCTCAACGCATTCCTGGCGGGAACGGGCGCCCCGGACCAGTTGCTGGAGAGCATGAGTAATCAGCTCTACGACACGTGCCGGGCCGACCCTTCCTACAACGACATCTCGGTAGCCCTGCCGGACGGCACTGTGATCGCGGGATACGGGCGCGAGGGTAAGGAGCAGCCCGACAGGATACCAGACCAGTTGCTGGAGTCGGCGCTTTCCAGCGGCACGGGGATGGACTACGACCTGAAGGACGGCGACCTGGTCCTGACGGTCGCCTCCGCCGTCGGGGGGCCGGACGGGGAGGTCATAGGGGTATCGATGATCACCAGTCGCGCTACCGAGCTCCAGAGGGAACTCTCGGTAATCCCCGGCCTGGGGAGTTCCGGGGCGATAATGCTTAGCAAGGTGCGGGGGGACCGGGTCCTTGTGCTTATATGGCCGGTTGGCGCCCAGGAGGGAAGCGGCGGTTGGAAGGTGGTATCCCTGGGTCTGGAGGATGACACGCCGATGGTGAAGAGCGCCATCGGCGAGAAAGGGGAGGGCGTGACGGACTCCCTTGACGGCGAGAAGGTGGTTGTCTCCTACGACATCATGCCCGTGATGGACTGGGGCGTGACCGTGACGATGGACAGCGCGGAGGCGTTCGCCCCAATATCCAGGCTGAGGAATGTCATCATCATCGTTGTGGTTGTGCTCTTCTTCGGCGGCCTCGCCCTCGCCTATATGATTGCCAGGTCTATCGCCCGTCCCCTGGAGGAGTTGCAACATGGGGTGAAGGCGCTTGCTGGAGGACAGCTTACCACGCGTGTTACCATCAGCCACGGGATCGAGGTGACCGCCCTGGCTGAAGAGTTCAACCAGATGGCGATCCGCCTCAACGACCTGTACCAGAACTTGGAGCGGAAGGCTGAGGAGAGGACCGTGGAGCTACGCGAGGCGAACCGCCGCCTTCAAGAACTCCACGACCTGAAGAGCGAGTTCGTATCCGTCGCGTCCCACGAGCTCAGGTCTCCTCTGGCCTCGATGAAGATGGGCGTGGCCACCGTGGTAAACGAGATGGTGGGGCCGCTCAACGAGGAGCAGAAGGTCATGCTCACAATCGCCAATAAGAATATCGACCGCCTTACCAAGCTGACCTCGGAGCTTCTGGAACTTGCCAAGATCGAGGCGGGGCAACTCGACCTGGAGATCGGGAAGTGCGACCTTGTCGAACTGGCGCGTGAGGTCGTGGAGGCCCACGATCCACAGGCGAAACACCTGGGGTTGCAGCTCGAGGTAGTCGCCCCGGAAGCGCCAGCGTACGCCAGGTGTGACCGCGACAGGATGTACCAGGTCATCCAGAACCTGATAGGAAACGCGCTCAAGTTTACCGAGGAGGGAGGAGTGACCGTTTCGATCAGCCGCCGGAACGGCTACGTGGTTGTTTGCGTCAAGGACACCGGCCCGGGCCTGCCCGACGGTGCCATCGACACGCTGTTTGAGAAGTTTCCCACGGCCTACACCGAGACGCGTTCGGAGAAGCGGGGCACGGGGTTGGGTTTAGCGATTTGTAAAGGTATAGTAGAAGCGCACGGTGCGGAGATCACCGTGGAAAGCGAGCCCGGTGAGGGATCCAGGTTCTGCTTTACTGTACCAGTCTGGGAGCGAGATGCGCGCGAATAAGAAGATACTCATAGTAGATGACAACGAGGATATCCTCATCACCTACAGGGTGGTGCTGGAGCGGATGGGCTACGTTGTGGAAGCCGCCCACAACGGCCGCGAGTGCCTGGAGGGGATCGAGGAGATGAAACCCGACATGGTGCTGCTCGACGTGTTGCTGCCCGGGCTCTCCGGACCCGAGGTGTGCCGGTCGATAAAGGAGACCGCGCAGACCAAGGACATCCCGGTGGTGGCGATCACCGCCAGTATGTCCGGGGAAACCCGCAACAGAATGGCGGAGGTCGGAGCCGACGAGTTCCTGCTCAAGCCAGTCGATGTTTCTGACCTCAACCGGGTGGTCAAGAGGTTCCTGGGGGTTTGATGCCCCCCGGGGCTTATCGGGCACCAAACCGAATCAAGCAGTCAACGTTTGCCGCAACCGGCCGGCGCCTCGCCTCTAAGTGCTTTCCCCAACACCTGTCTCCCGTGCTACCAGGTGCCTGTAGGCTATGGAGAGCCTTTCGGTGACCGGTCCGGGACAGGCCCCAACCAGTTGTCCGGCGACCTCCCTGACCGGCAGCACCTCGACCATGCTGTTGGTCAGGAACACCTCGTCGGCCGAGAGGAGATCTTCGGGGCCGGCGATGACTTGCGCGCAAGGAATCCCCAGGCCGGTGCAAAGCTCGATGACTGCCTCACGGGTTATCCCCGGGAGAAGGCCGCAGGTGGCATCCGGGGTGAGCACGCTACCGCCGCTTACCATGAAGAGGTTCGAGGTTGTCGCCTCGGAGAGGTATCCGTCGGGTGAAAGTAAGACGGCGTCGTCAGCCCCCCGGTCCGCCGCGTCCTGGCGCGCGATCAGCGAGTCCAGGAGGTTGGAGCTCTTCAGGGTCGAGAGGGGTGAGGTGGCGTTTCGCCGGAGGTCCGATATCACCAGGGAGATGCCCTCGCGGTAGGCGTCTTCCGGTGGCGGCTCGTAGGGGCGGGCGAGTATGAACGTGCAGGCAGTCCCGCCTCGCTCGAGAGTCTTCGCGCCCGCCGAAGGCCCCCCGGTCACCGTTATCCTCACCCGGGCGTTTCCCGATAAACCGTTTTCACGTATCAGGGCGTTCACGGCTTCCGCGATCTCGCGTTTCGAGTACGGCAGCTCCAGCCGGAGCGTGCGGCACGCGCCGGCCATCCGGTCCAGGTGCCTCTGGAGCCTGAACGGTCTGCCCCGGTAAGCCCTCAGGGTTTCAAAGACGCCGTCTCCGAAGAGGACGCCGCGGTCGTCAACCGGGATGCACGCATCGCCGGCGGGGACGTACTCTCCGTTGAGGAAGACTGTCTCGCTCATGTGCCTTTTCTCCATCGCCCGCGACCGAACTCATGGCTCAAGCCGAGGGGGTACCAACCCCCACCTCAATCCTCCCCCTCCGCCCCTTCCCCCCTCTGCCCCTTCCCCCCTTTGTGGGGAAGGCTTGGATGGGGTGGTCTTGGGGGGAAGGCTTGGATGGGGTGTCTGAGGGGGAGGACCAAGGTGGGGTCATCCGTTCGCCACCCTCGCTAACTTCTTGCCGAACTCCTCGCACTTGCTCACATCCGAAGGGGACGCGTCCGGGCCTTTCCAGAGGCTCAGCGGGGCGCCGGCCTTCACCACCGGGCTTTTCCCGACCACGTGGCCGCCCAACACCTCGAGTGCGCGTTCCATCGCGCCAGCGAGCTTCTCGCCTCCCCATCCCGCGTTGACCGTGAAGACGCCACAGGTCTTTCCCTCCAGTTTGCCGCTGGAGAGGGAGTCCAGGAAATCGCTCACCTGCCGGGCGGGCAGCCGGTAGCGGCGGTTGCCGTAGGTCGGGCTGCCGACGGCGAGGATCTCGTACTCGGAGATATCCGCCGCGGCCTTCGCATTGGCCGCCGCGCAGGCGGCGCACTCCACCCCACAGGACTCGAGGCCCCGGGCGACATCCAGCGCAGCCTGCTCGGTATGGCCCGTCTTGGTGTGGTAGACGATCAACGCTTTCATTTAACCTCCTTCTCCGGTGCCCCCCCGGACAGCATGCCGGCCGGGAGCGTCTCGGTACTCCTTGTCATTGTAAGTTACAGCACCGGCGTGCCTTAACTCAAGTTGGTGGATTACCGCACCGGGGTACTTAGCTCAAGGCGGCGCTTATGAACCCCGGTCGGGGAACGGCTCGGTCAGGACTCGGCCAGGATCGTCCTCGTGATCGCCTTTCCCTTGTCCAGTGTCTCCTGGTACTCGGCCTCGGGGTCGCTGTCGGCGACTATCCCCCCGCCGACCTGGAAGTAGACCCGGCCGCCCTTGATCATCAATGTGCGTATGGCGATGTTGATATCGTGGCTTCCATCGGCGCCCAGGTAACCTATGCCACCGGTGTACACGCTGCGGGCGGTCGGCTCCAGTTCGTCGATGATCTCTATGGACCGTATCTTGGGGGCGCCGGTTATCGAGCCTCCGGGAAACGTGGCCCTGAGCAGGTCTATCATATCCTTGCCCTCGTGTAGTTTTCCCGTCACGGTGGATACCAGGTGATGGACAGTCGCGTACGACTCCAGTTCGGCGTGCTCCTCCACGACCACGCTACCGTAATCGCAGACCCGGCCCAGGTCGTTCCTCTCCAGGTCCACTATCATGGAGAGCTCGGCCAAGTCCTTGGCGCTGGCCAGCAACTCTCGCTTCTGGCGTTCGTCCTCGGCGGGATCGTCCCCGCGCGGCCTGGTCCCCTTTATCGGCCGGGTCTCGACCGAGCGCCCGTCTACCGCAAGGAAGCGCTCCGGGGACGATGAAGCAACCGCGAACTCGCCGAAGTTCAGGTAGGCGCTGAACGGGGCGGCGTTGAGCACCCGCAGGCGCCGGTACAGGTGCCAGGCGGGCTCCAGCAGGGGGGCACTGAACCTCTGGGATATGTTCGCCTGGTATATATCACCGGCGACGATAAACTCCTTGACCCTGCTCACCGCCTCCAGGTACTCGTCCCTGGTGAACCCGGACTCGAACTGCAGCGTGGCTCCCGGCCCGGCCAGCGGGGGTCCCCCTGACCGGCCTACCCCCGCGCCCGGGGCGATGCGCTCGAGCGACTGACGGACCACCGGGGCCGGGTCAAGGCCCCGCGGCACCGAGACAACCAGCGCCTTCCTCCCGCTGGCGTGGTCAGCGACCAGTATGCTATCGAAGAAGCAGAACGCCATCTCCGGCGCGTCAAGGTCGTCCTCCACCGTCTCGGGCAGGCGTTCGATGTAGCGCCCCAGCTCATAGGACAGGAAACCGATGCCACCGCTTACGAACGGGGGGAGGCCACCGGGGCGAGCCCCGGGGCGGAGTATCCGAGCGCCCTGCGCCTGGCGGAGGGCGTCGAACGGGTCCATGTCCAGGACCTCTTCCTCACCGCTCCCCAGGCGGAACCGGGCCCCGCGCCCCCTGGTGGTCAGGACCAGGTAAGGGTCGAAGCCGATGAACGAGTGCCTGCCGAACCGCGGCATCAGCAGGCTGGAGTCGAGAAAGCAGGAGTGCTCGAGGTGCGCGACCTCATCGAAGATATCGGCCATCTCCCTGTCGTCTTCCAGGTCCACTACCTCGAGGCCGACCTCTACCGTGTCAGTCGGCGCGGCGGCTTTCTTCACCAACGTCACAACTCCAGGAAGTTACGGAGGATATCCATCCCCGGCCCGGTCATGAACGACTCAGGGTGGAACTGGATTCCCTCCACGGGGTACTCGGTGTGCCGCAGGCCCATAACCACCCCGTCGGGCGTCCGGCTACTGACTTCGAGGCAAGCAGGAAGGGACCGTTCGTCGACGACCAGGGAGTGGTAACGGGCGGCTTCGAAAGGGGAGTCCACCCCCCTGAACACCCCCCTGCCGTCGTGGAGCACCGGCGACGTTTTGCCGTGCATCACGCTCCCGGCGCGAACCACCTTACCGCCGAACGCCTCGCCGATGCACTGGTGCCCCAGGCATACCCCCAGGGTCTTAATCCTGGGCCCGAACGAGAGTATTATCTCCTTGCTCAGCCCGGCGTCGGCCGGCGCCCTGGGTCCGGGTGAGATGACTATGCCGTCGGGCCTGGCCCGCTCCACGTCCGAGAGCGTGAGGTGGTCGTTGCGGTGCACTATCAGGTCGGCTCCCAGGGTGCCCAGGAACTGCACCAGGTTGTAGGTGAAAGAGTCGTAGTTGTCGACCACGAGAATCCGCCTGCCAGCCACAGCCTGCCTCCCACTAAAAACACCCAGCCATCCAGCTGGCTGGGTGCCGCTCCCTCAAGCGCCTGTACATACCGCTATCGAATAAGGGCTTATTCTGTTTTCCGGGCCTGTATTCTACTCCAGGCCGGGTATTACTTCCAGTCCTACAGAGTAGACTATATCTCAGGTCACGCGCCGGATAAAAAGCGTGCTTGGTACTTGACATGGCTGTATTGCGGTATAATAAAAAAAGGAACTATGCACTGCGGCAGCGGGGGGGGTGAAGGTACTGCAGGTATAAGGCGGGCCGTGGCGAAGAAGATGTGACGTTCAACCGGCCGAGGATTCGGACTCAAGGGAGTCCGAAAGGAAGGGGGAAGGAATGAAGAAGGTGCTAGTGGTTGCGCTGGTGGTGATGCTGGGGGTGGCATCGCTCGCGGTAGTTGGCTGCGGGGGTGACACCGACCAGGCAAAGGAGTACATGGTAGCGGCGGACGCCGCCAACGACGTCCTGACCGTGGCGTCGGACAAGTTAGACAAGTCAACAGAGGCGATAATCGGCGCGGCGATCTCCGGTGACTTGTCCGCGGTTGACGCAACCGTCGTGGCGACTGTTGGGTCGGACATTGAAGCTTTGATTGCTGAGTGTGACCAGGTTAAGGAGATGTACAAGAATATCACTTCCCTGGAGGGTGTCGAAGACTACGTCGATTACGCGAACAACATGATAGAGTACCTCACCGCCCAGAAGGCGACTCTCAGTGCGGGACTTGAGATCTTCAAGCAGTTGTCCCCCGCTATTCAGACATGGGCGGAGACGGGGGACTCCAGCGCCCTTACCGCGGCGATGGGGGAGGCTGGCCCGGCGCTTGAGGGGCTTGCCGAGCTGCAGAAAAAAGCCGACGCGCTTTTCAAGTCAGCGGTGAAGATAAAGGTCGACAAGCTCCAAGAGGTTAACTAGGGGTAACTAACAGTTATCTGTCATGATGACATATGTGTAGTATTGGGATATTACACACACATGAAATCTTCCGCCCCGACCGAAATAGCTATACTGGTAGAGCATAGGGTTGTGGTATAGTATGAATCATGATAAGGCGTTAATCGAAAACCAAGATGAACGCTGGCTATCGCTCGCCGGGAGTTCCCCGGAGAGGGTAAACGGACGTGGAGGGGAGGTAAGACCCGCTGGAGACAGCGGGCGCACCCTGGAGAAACGTCAATCAGGAGAGATGGCACATTTGTCATCATTCTGAGGAACGGCGGCCTGAGTCTCCATACAGAATCACGCGCAAAGGCCGGGGGCGACCCCGGCCTTTCGCCTGCCCGGCGTCTTAGAGCCCGCGAACAGATACAATGGCATTCGAACGCCGCTCCCGTCCGCTCCTGCTGCGCTGGGCTCCCTGCGCCGTACTCAGTGAGTACGCCTCAGTCGCGCGCCTTGCCGGCGCGGCGCTCAGGCGCTCTCGGTGCGTCACCGTATTTATGAGACGGGACACTAGAAAAGCCCCTTCAGCGCCGGGTAGAGCGAGGTGAAAAGGCCGTAGGCCTCGTGGTAGGCGGCTTCGTTCCTACCGTCGGGCTTGACCGGTTCGCCGTGTGAGACGGCGGCACGGCACGCCTCCTCGACGCCGCTGAAGGCCCCGCCGGCGACCGCTCCCAGGAGCGCCGCACCAAGCATGGCCGCATTACTCTCGCCGGCGACCCGGACCGGGAGCTCGAAGACGTCCGCCTGTATCTGGAGCCAGAGCGCCGAACGCGACCCGCCGCCGGCGGCGACAACGCGCTCGAGAGGTATCTCCAGCTGTCTCATTATCCGCACGGAGTCGTTAAGGCCGAATACCACTCCCTCCATGATCGAGCGCACCACGTGGGCGCGGGTCTTGGTGAGGTCCAGCCCGAACAGGACACCCTTGGCGTTCGGATCGACGTGAGGCGTGCGCTCGCCGGTGAGGTAGGGGAGAAAGATGAGCCCACAGCATCCCGGAGGCGCACCCGCCGCGGTCTCGTCCAGAAGCCGGTACGGGTCTGCGCCGCGCCGCTCGGCAAGAGTTCGCTCGGGCTCGCCCAGTTGGTCACGGAACCAGCGAAGCGATAGCCCGGCGGAGAGCATCACTCCCATCATGTACCAGGTACCCGGCATCGCGTGGCAGAACGAGTGCAGCGCCATCTCCCGGTCCATAGCAGGTTTTTCGGTGGGTGCAAGGACGGTGCCTGACGAACCGATGCTCACCGCCACGTCGCCGGGCGCGACAACCCCCATCCCCAGTGCCCCACAGGCGTTGTCCGCGCCTCCAGCCGCGACCGGCGTGCCCGCCTCCAGGCCGGTGGCCCCGGCGGCCTCAGCGGTGACCGCTCCTACCACGTCGGATGACTCGTAGACCGGTGGGAGCCACTCCCGGGGAATCTGCAGGGCGTCCAGCATGCGCCCTGACCAGGCGCGACGCCTGACATCGAAGAGGAGTGTTCCTGAGGCGTCCGAGGCGTCGGTGGAGAGGTTGCCGGTCATTCGCAGGTTCACGTAGTCCTTGGGAAGGAGTAGAGCCCGTACCCTCGCGTAATTAGCGGGCTCGTTTTCCCTCAGCCACAGGACCTTGGGGGCGGTGAACCCGGCCAGCGCACGGTTGGAGACCCAATCCGCCAGGTGCTCGGTGCCGACGCTATCGGTTATTTGCCGGCATTGTGGGGCCGCGCGCTGGTCGCACCAGAGGATGCAAGGGCGGATGACCGACAGATCCGAGTCAAGAAAGACCGACCCGTGCATCTGTCCGGAGAGGCCTACCCCGGATACCGAGCCTGCCTCCACCCCGCTCGAGGACAGCAGCCGGCTTATCGCCTGGACCGAGGCGCCCCACCACTGCTCGGGGTCTTGCTCCGCCCAGCCGGGACCCGGCGCCGCGGTTTCGTACGGCACCATCGCGGTCTCCAGTACCGCCCCGGAGCCGTCTATAAGGCCGGCCTTGGCGCCGGTGGTCCCGAGGTCCAGGCCTACCGCGTATCCGGCTTCACCTTTTTTCTTGCTCACGTCGCCTCATATCCAACCGGTCTCGATTCCACCGCAGGCCCGCTCCGTCCGCTGACGGACGGGAGAACTATGTTAACATTACCGAAGCCGGGAGGACACGGCCGTTACGGAGGGGATCGCATGGAGTCGATGGTACTGGAAGCGATGAAGGATGTTCTGGAAACCGCCCAGGAGATGGCGCGGCAGGGGCTCGTCGCGGGCACCTCCGGGAACTGCTCGGCCCGCGTCTTCGATACCGACCTGGTAGTAATCACACCGACGTCCCTGGAGTACGGGTTGATGCTGTCCGAGGACATGTGCGTGTTGAACATGGACGGAGAGAAGGTGGAGGGCAGGTACTCACCCTCGATCGAGGTGAACATGCACCTGGCGGTCTACCGGGCGCGGCCGGAGGTGGGCGGCGTCGTCCACACCCATCAGAAGATGGCCACGGCGGTCGCCGTGGCCGGGAGAGGCATTCCGCCGATACTGGAGGAACAGGTCTTCAGGATCTACGGCGGGATCGAGCTTGCCGAGTATGCGCCGCCCGGCTCCCTCGAACTGGCCGACAACGCGGTAGCCGCCCTGGGTAACCGTAACGCGTGTCTGCTGGCTCACCACGGTGTGGTCGCCGTCGGGGAGAAACTCCGGGACGCGCTGCTCAACGCGGAGATCGTGGAGCGCACCGCTACCGTCTATATCATGTCGCACCTGATCGGCGGTCCCCGGATAGTCCCGTTCATGGAACACGACTGACGCCATCTTCTTAAAAACGCAAGATGGTACCCGGTACAAACGCAACAAGTTTAGTCGCAAAGTACTTGCAGAAGGTGACAGGCATCAAACGCAAGATCAGTTCTGACAGGTCGGGCAGAAGTAGCTGGACCTTTCCCCTATCGTCTTCTTGACCAGCGCTCCGCCGCAGCGGGGGCATCTGCCGCCCCGCTTCCTGTGGGGAATAATGAAGTCGTCGGGGTATTTATCGATGTTCGCGCCGGCTTGGATGGCCCGGCGTAGCACCCGCTTCATGCTGTCGAATACCCTGCGGAGTCTCTCCGGGGAGAGACTCGAGGCCTTCCTGTCCGGCCTTACCCCCGCCTGGAAGGTGATCTCGTCGGAGTAGATATTGCCGATGCCGGCTATCAACTCCTGGTTCATCAACACGCTGTGTATCGCGCTCCCGCGCGGCGAGACGATAGCCTGGAACCTCTTGAACGTGAAGCCGCGTGAGAGCGGCTCGGGTCCCAACCTCGCGATATCGGGGATGTCGTTATCATCGGTTGTGGGGAACAGGGCGATCTTACCCAGGACCCGCTTGCTGGTGTAATGGAGGCAGCTCCCGTTATCGAAGTGGAACTCGACCCGGTTCCACTCAGGCCTCTTGTCACCCTTGGCTAGGAAGAAGATGTCCCCGGTCATGCCGAAGTGGACCAGCAGGGTCCTCCCATTGTCGGTGGGAAGGAGGATGTACTTGCCGCGCCTGCGGGCCGCGACGAAAGACGCCCGCTTGAGCTCCCGCCCGAGTGACGACGGGGTAACGTTATCCAGGACCCTCGCGTCCGGCACCACCACCCGGATCACTGGCTTATAGAGGGAGTTTCCCTCCAGGTAACGCCTTTTGACTTCCACTTCCGGAAGTTCGGGCAAAAGTACCACCCCTTTCTTCCATCAATGACTATACGATTATTGCCCCCAGGGGACCAGGCCTTGACCGGTTGGCATCCCACAGTATCCTGTCTCCGTTATGGTACGATTTAACCCGACAAAGGAGGCGTATTCTGCAACGCGGCGTTCTGGTGGTGGGCAGTATGAACCTGGACATGGTCGTCAGGTCCCCACGGATTCCCGGCCCCGGGGAGAACGTGTGCGGCGCCGGGTTCCGGATGGTGCCCGGGGGAAAGGGCGCCAACCAGGCGGTTGCGGCGCAGAGGCTGGGAAGCGGGGCGGTACTGCTGGCCCGCGTGGGTGACGACTTCTTCGCCGATTTTCTCACCGGGAAGCTCGAATCCGCGGGGGTCGAGGCGTCCCTTGTAAGTAGGACCGGGGAAAGGTCGACCGGAGTGGCGTTGATCGTGGTGGAAGAGGGCACGGGCGACAACACGATTGTCGTGGACCCCGGGGCGAACATGACGCTCTCGGTTGACGACCTGGACGCGCTCGAGGAGTACTACGACGGGGCGCGGTCGGCCCTGTTCCAACTGGAGATACCGACCGAGGTCGCCCGTGAGGGCGCCCGCAGGGCAAGGGAACAGGGCGTAACTACGATACTCGACGCGGGCCCGCCCCGAGGCGTGGACCTGCCGTTTCTCCGGGCGTTCGACGTGGTGTCTCCGAACCAGGACGAGCTATCCGATATAACAGGTGAAGATGTGACCGACATCGCAACCGCGAACCGGGCGGCCCGCGGCCTGGTGAGCGAGGGGGTTCCGACGGTGGTGGTGAAGATGGGGGGAGCCGGCTCGCTGCTCGTCACCGGGGAAGGTTCCTGGCACGTCCCTTCGTTCGACGTGGAGGTCGTCGACACGACAGCGGCGGGTGACGCCTTCACCGCCGGACTGGCAACCGGGCTGGGTGAAGGGATGGAGCTTACGGAGGCGGTCTGTTTTGCCAATGCCGCTGGCGCCGCCGCGGTGACCGTTATGGGAGCGCAGCCGTCGATGCCGGCGCGCCGGCAGGTGCAGGCACTGATCGATTCACAGGGGGTCGAATGTACGCCCCTGTAAGGAAGCCGGAGATATCGCAGGGCGGGCGGCGGCACGTCATAACGTCGCTGGTCTTGCTCCTGACGGTTGTGCTGGGCGGTGTGGTCGGGTATATCCTCATCGAGAACATGGATTTCACCAATGCCCTGTACATGACCGTGATTATCATCTCCACGGTGGGGCTGAGGGAGGTCCAGCCCCTGGGCACCGGAGGGGTGTACTTCACCATCGCCCTGATTGTGACCGGGGTAAGCGCCATGCTCTTCTTCCTGGCGAGCGTTTTCGAGTTAGTACTGAATGAGTACCTGGGCGATATTTGGGGGCGAAGGCGTATGAAAAGCAACATCGCGAAGCACGTGGACCACTACATAGTCTGCGGATACGGCAGGGTGGGCCGGAGCGTTGCAGAGGAGTTGTCCGCGCAGGGGAAGCCGCTGGTGGTGATTGAGATGGACGGCGAGCATGTCCGGCACTGCGCCGATGACGGTTTCGCTGTGATACACGGTGACGCCACCGACAGCGAGGTCCTGGAGGAGGCCGGCATAGAGAAGGCAACGGGACTGGTGAGCGCCCTCAGGTCGGACGCGGACAACCTGTACGTCGTTCTGTCCGCGAGGGTTATAAGGCCTGACATCCTGCTGGTGGCGCGGGCCGACCAGCCGGAAGCGGAGAAGAAGCTGGTGCTTGTCGGAGCCGACAGGGTCATCTTGACTCACCACATCGCTGGCAAGAGGATGGCTAACCTCATGATTCGGCCCGGCGCCTGCGAGTTCCTCGACATGGTCGTGGGAGGGAACCTGCCCGAGTACCAGCTGATCGAGCTGGGCGTTACAAGGAACACGCCCCTGCACGAGAAGACAATCAGAGGGACCCGGCTCAGGGAAAACACCGGTGTGACAATACTGTCAATCAAGAAAATGGGGCAGGAGGCGTTCAATCCCAACCCTTCTCCGGATACACTGATAGAGGAGGGTGACATCCTCATCCTCATCGGGACGCCGGAGCAGATGGAATCGGTGGAAACCGGGGCCTGAGCGGGCCGTGCTGCGACAGCCCGCGTTCGTGGTAAAGGGGCTGCGGGAGCTGAACGGGTACCTGAGGTTTCAGGGGGGCACCACGTAGCCGCATTCCGTTCACTTGTTCTTGTGGCGGTTTTTCTTCAACTGCTTCTTGTGCTTTTTCTTGCGCATCTTCTTGCGCCTCTTCTTGACTACCGAACTCATGGTTTTCTCTCCTTTTCACCTCCTCTACCGGTAGGCTGATGGCAACAGCAAGAATCCTACCACAAACCAAGCAAAGTAACACACCCCAGCCCCACCTCGGTCCTCCCCCTCAGGCCCCATCCCGGCCTTCCCCCCAAGACCCCCCCATCCCAACCTTCCCCCCAAAGGGGGGAAGGGGCAGAGGGGGGAAGGGGCAGAGGGGGGAAGGGGCGGAGGGGAGGATGCTGGAATTTACAGGTGCTTTCCCGCTCCCCCAAAACGCAAGATGGGGCCAGGCACCAACGCAACGCTTTTTTCTTCCTCCCCCCGGCTGGGGGGAGGCTGGAGGGGGGACGGCTTACAGATCCCCGGCATGTGTCAAAGGAGACCGTACTTCCGCAGGAACGCCTCAATCCTGTAGTTGATGAGGTCAGGTTCCTCGATCAGTGTGGCATGGGTGCCGTACGGCACTGTTAACAGCTCAGCGCCATTGACCCCGCGGAAGACCCTTTTCACAAGCCTGGCCGGGCACATGTCGTCCCTCTTTCCGGAGATGACCAACGTCGGCACGTCAACCGTCGCCAGCACGTCCTCGGCGGAGTGATCGGCCATCCCAAGGAGCGCCCGCATCTCGTTTGCGAATCCCATCTTGGCAATGTGCTCGAAGTACAGCTCCATCTCCGGCTTGGGGCACCGGTGGCGGTTCACCTCCACCTTGGAGAACGGCCAGAGGATGGGCGATAGAAGAAGGGGGATTCCCACGAACTCCAACAATCGCGGGTGCTCGGCGTAGTGGTTGAGAACGGCGGTGTACGCCTTCTTGAACGCCGGGGAACTCCCAAACGCCTCGAATGGGTCGGCGCACGGGCCGTTTATCGGTATCAGGGCGGATACCCGTTCCGGGGTGTCGCGGTAGAACTCGAATATTACCTGGACCCCCATGGAGAAGCCGATTAAGACCGCCTTGTCCAATCCGGCATGGTCCATCACCGCCAGGAGGTCCTCCGCGTAACAGGGGATCTTGAACGTGTCCAGGTCTCGCGGTACGTCGGAGCGGCCGTGCCCCCTGTAATCCCAGCAGATGACCCGGGCGAACTTCGAGAAGTGGTCCTCGAAGTAATGCCAGAAAGTGGTGGTGTTGGCAACGCCGTTAGCGGTGATGAGGGGAACGCCGTACCCGCGGGACGAGTAGCGTATCACCGTCCCGTCGAAGCTCTCGGTCTCGTGTACCTGCCCTTTGACCATGTACCTCATCTGAACAGCGCCCGGCAAAGGTCCTCCTCTCGTGACGTGGGCGTCGGGGACCCGTTCTCCGAAATATGGAAATCTATTCCACTCTTCGGTTCGCGCTTCACCGGGGTCTGCCGGCTCGTCTGAGGCGGTCTTACGTCCCCTCCACGCGCGTTTATCCTCTCCGGGGAACTCCCGGCGAGCATCAGTTGGCATTGGAGGATTGGTTTTCTCCTCGAAGCCATACTACGATTATCACCTTACAGTAGTGCAACGACATGTTTTTCGCCCTTGCTCTGTCAGATACATTTATCCATATTCTTCCATGTTTCAGTTAGCTGCTGAAGACCCCTAACGCCCGAGGTATTCGCCGATGAGCACCACCAGGATATCCGGCTTGACGGGCTTTCTGGTGACTACCGTGTTGACCACGCATACCGGGGGCGGTTCGGCGCACTCCACGCAATGCTCCGGCTTGACACAGGGTAGCTTGACCCCGAAACGCTTGGCGCAGAGAGGTATGCAGGTGTCCTTGGCCCGCCTGAACCCGTCCTCGACCTGGTCCACGATGCTGTTGACTCCCGCGACCACGATCACCAGTTCCGGCCCCGCCCCATGCTGGAAGATAGGGACCCCCTCGGGCTGGATCTTCACCAGGACCCCGTCCATGGTGACCGCGCAGACCGTGCTCATGAACACGGAACCCCTGGGCATCTGGGGTGTTTTCTTGGTGCTCCATAGATAGCCGCAGCTTTGCGCCACGCCCTTGACACGGTTGCCTCGCGCCTTGAGCGTTTCCAGTATCCCCAACTCCTCCAGGTACAGGGTCTCCCAGTAGTAGACCTTCATGTGGCGGCTTATTCGGCCTACTATGCTCCGGTTTGCCTCGGAGATAGTCGGCACCGGGAGGACCGAGAAGTCCCGGTCTGCCAGTGCCCCCGCGCAGGAGAGCACCCGGTCGCGGATGTTCCGGTTGCGGAAATCCTCCCAGAGGTTGAGTATGCTTTCATCGATGTCTTCAATACCCATCGTCTTCCCCCGTCCGCTTTCCATGAACGCGTTCTCATAGATCGCCTTGCCCGGTGATCATTATCACCGGGGGTGGTCCCTGGAGGCGGCACGCGCCGGGGCGGGCTCCTACCAACAGTCTCGAAGGAAAGCCGTCACGATGCGCTCGCGGTCGCCGCTCCGCAGTGCCGAGACAAGCTCACCGTAGGCCTTCCCGGCGTTGATCCCCCAGGAGTCGACCGGGCTGATCCTCACAGGGGACCTGGACCTGTCAACGGTGAATAGCCCGAAGCGAGGTTCGTAGGAGCCCCATTCGTAGTTGTCGACCATCGTCCAGTGGAAGTAGCCGGTAAGCGGCAGCCCATCTTTCACCGCTCGCATCGCCTCGTAGATGTAGGACTGCAGGAACCTGTCGCGGGTGGCGCGGTCTGGCCTTTGCTCCACCCTCCCCCGATACACCTTGTAGCACATGCCGTTCTCCAGGATTAGCAGGGGCAGGCCCTCCCCGTTGATGACCTCCGCCTTGAGGAAGTGGTACATCCCCCTGGGGTTCAGAACCTGTTCCCATAACTCGGCGTTCAGGTTGAACCGCTTCTCCCTGATGTCCTGGAGGGTAGGCGCCTTGACCATGTTTCGGAAGAATGGGTCGTAGTAGTCAACCGCCAGGTAATCCATCTTGTCAGGGTTGGGGGAGGAGTAGATGGCGTCGATCCCGTGCTGGAGGTCTTCGAGGCGGAAGAACCGGTCGGTCGCTTTAACCAGGAGGCGCTCGAGCAGCAGGTGCCTCCGGGGAGCCTTTCTAACCTCGGGGCACCGGGCGATCTCCTCGTCCCACGCCTCTCTGCCGCGCTCCAGGTAGCTGGGAAGGTCCTTCTGTTCCACGCCGTTTCGCCGCGCGTTCAGCAGGTCAGTCATGACCTTGTCCAGCAGGTATACCGAGAGGTGGGTAGTGTTATATGAGACGCTCGGCCGGGGCCACCGTTTCTCCTGGTAGACGCGGTGCAGCGTGTCGTACGCCCGGCAGTGCGCGTCTATCATGTTCCCCCAGGCGAGGCTGGACTTGCGGACACCGCCCTTTCGGTGCGGGAAGTAGCGGATGAGGTACGTCGCCGGCGCGAGCGCGTTCGGCTCGTTGAGTGTAACCCAGTACTTGACCGGGCGCACCTGGTGCTTTTCCACCAGTAAGCCGTTCAGGCAGGTCGCGATCTCCTCGACGTACCTCTCGAAGTGCTCCAGCTTCTCTCGCTCCAGCCAGAAGTCGAGCCCCAGCCAGTAAGGGTGGGTGAAGTGCTGGAGGGTGACCACCGGCTCCATACCGGCGCCCATAACCGCCGCTATCATGTCCGAGTAGGCCTCGATGGCCCCCCGGTCGAACGACGGGACCCCCCCTGCCGTGGCGGAACTCCGTGGCTGGACCCTCGCCCACTCGATGCTGAGGCGGAAGGCGTTAAGGTTCATGCCCGCCGCGAGCTCCACCTCCTCGGGGTAGTCGGTCCAGAACCGAATGGCTTCACCAGAGGGCTCCACCTTCCCCGAGCGCTCGTAATCGGCCCAGTTGTTCAGCGGTTCCCCGGGGCCGTTGAGGCCGCCCTCTACCTGGTACGCGGCGTTGGCGACGCCGAACATGAAGCCATCGGGAAGCTTGAAGCCGTCGTCGAAGAGTTCCTCGAGGTCGCCCCGGCTGAAGTGTCGATTGAACTCCATGAACATCACCCCGTTTGTCTGATCGTTAAGCGAAACTCGCGGTGAGCATAACAAGGTTTCCCATAAAAACGCAAGAAACGCAAGATTGGGGCCAGGCCCCATCCCTGAAAATGCAGCCGTTGTCAAGTACCGAACATCACTCCTTCGCCATAGCTCCACCTCCTCGTGTTCTTGCTCAGTTACACAGCATCATCAAGTCGAAGCGCCTTCATCCATCCCTTCGTGCTTTCTTGCACAAT
>JAHIPE010000139.1 GCA_018894655.1 Actinomycetota bacterium | reverse complement strand
GTCTATCGGGGTACCGTGGCTCTCACGGAACTCCTTGAAGGCCTTCATCAGCTTCCTGGTCACCGGGCCGGGGGTGCCGTCCGCGATAGGCCTGTCGTCGATGTGGGTTATCGGCGCTATCTCCGCCGCGGTTCCGGTCAGGAAGCACTCGTCGGACATGTAGCACTCCACCAGGCTCAGGTTCTGCTCTATTATCTTCTCGTCAAGAGTGGAGCACAGGCGGAAGACCACCCCTCGGGTTATCCCGTTCAGTGCACCTGCGTTGGGGGGCGGGGTCACCACCACGCCGTTCCTGACCACGAAAAGGTTGTCCACGACGCACTCGGTGACGTACCCCTGGGCGTTCAACATGAGGCCCTCGTCAGCCCCGGCATGCACCACCTCGAAGTGAGCCAGGATATGGTTGAGGTAGTTGAGCGATTTTATCTGGGGGCTTAGCGCGTCGGGATTGTTGCGCCGGGTGGCAACCGTTATCACCTTCAGGCCTCTCTGGTACAGCTCGTCGGGGTATATCTGGATGGTGGAGGCAATGATTATGACGCTGGGGTTGGAGCAATTGAACGGGCTCAAGCCCAGGTCCCCCTTGCCGCGGGTCACGATAAGCCTCACGTACCCGTCACTGATGTCGTTCACCCGCGCGGTCTCGCGTATCCTGTCCTCCATCTCCTCTATGGAAAGCGGGGGGTCCAGCTTGATGACCTTTGCCCCCAGGTAGAGGCGCCTCAGGTGCTCGTCGAGCATAAACAGCTTACGCCCGTATATACGGATTCCCTCGAAAACCCCGTCTCCGTACAGCAGGCCGTGGTCGAAGACCGATATCCCGGCCTCGTCCTCCGGCACGAACTCCCCATCGAGGTAAACCTGAAGCCCCATATCCTCTCCTTCCATCGGGCTGTGCGCGCTACTGAACGGCAGGTACTCCCTTGCTGACGAAACCGGCTACGAGATCGCCGACCTCGGCGGTGCCCATTCCCATCCTGCCGGCGGACAGGCTCTTGACCCGGCCGGTATGAAGCACCTCTATGACGGCGCCCTCGATCCTCCGCGCGGCCTCCTTCTCCCCCAGGAAGTCGAGCATCATCTGCACCGCCGATATCGCGGCGAGCGGGTTGATGACGTTCTTGCCGGTGTACTTCGGCGCGGAACCCCCTATCGGCTCGAACATCGATGTGCCCTCCGGGTTGATGTTCCCCCCCGCGGCTATACCCATCCCGCCCTGTATTATCGCCCCCAGGTCGGTGATGATGTCCCCGAACATGTTGTCGGTCACCACGACGTCGAACCACTCCGGGTTCTTCACGAACCACATGCAGATCGCGTCCACGTGCGCGTAGTCGGTCTCTATGTCCGGGTACTCCCCGGCGACCTCGCCCATGACCCGCTCCCAGAGGTCGTGGGCAAAGGTCAGGACGTTGGTCTTGCCGCAGAGGGTCAGCTTCCTGTCCTTGTCGCGAGCCCGGCAGTATTCAAACGCGTAGCGGATGCAACGCTCCACCCCCATCCGGGTGTTGACCGACTCCTGTATCGCTATCTCATCCTTGGTCCCCTTGCGGATGAACCCCCCCGAGCCCACGTACAGGCCCTCGGTGTTCTCCCTGACCACCACCAGGTCCACCTGCTCGGGCCCCTTGTCACGGAGTGGGCACTCCACCCCCGGGTAGAGCTTGACCGGCCTGAGGTTGATGTACTGGTCGAGCGCGAACCGTATCTCCAGCAGTATGCCCTGCTCGAGGATGCCGGGACTTACGTCCGGGTGGCCGATCGCGCCCAGGAATATCGCGTCAAACGACTTCAGCTCATCTACCGCGCCCTCGGGCAGGGTCTCACCTTTCGCCAGGTACCTGTCGCCGCCGAAGTCGAAAGTGGTGGTATCGTATGAGAAACCGGTGGAGGAAGCCGCCGCCTCCAACACCTTTAAGCCCTCGGCCACCACCTCCGGGCCGGTACCGTCTCCCGGTATCACCGCTATCCTGTACAAGTCTCCTCCTTAATCCTCACCCTTCAAGGGGGTCCTCCCTAACCCCCCCATCCTAACCTTCCCCCCCACGGGGGGGAAGGGACTCAGGGTAGGCCATCTTCCCCCCACGGGGGGGAAGGGAGTAGGCCATCTTCCCCCCGAGGGGGGAAGGGACATAGACCTCCATCCGGACCGCGCCTCCCCTCTCGTTTGAGGGCGGTCGGAAAGGCCGCCCGTAGCCGCGCGGCTCAAGTAGAGGGTTTATTCATTACGTAGTTTATCAGCCCACCCTCATCCACGATGCGCCGCATGAACTCCGGGTACGCCGGGACCGTGAACGTCTCTCCCGTGGTCAGGTTCTCTATGGTCCCGCCTGCCAGGTCTACCCTGAGACGGTCTCCCTCACCGGTGGCCTCAACAGCCTCCGGTGACTCCAGTATTGGGAGCCCCACGTTGATGGCGTTCCGGAAGAAGATGCGGGCGAACGAACTGGCGATGACGCACGCGATACCGGCGCCCTTGATAGCCAGCGGGGCGTGCTCCCGGCTGGAACCAGAGCCGAAGTTCTTGCCTGCCACGATGATGTCACCCGGCTTCACCCGTGACCGGAACTCCGGGTCATGGCTCTCCATCAGGTGCTCCCCCAGTTCGGCCGGGTCTGACGCAACCAGGTAGGTGGCGGGGATTATCAGGTCTGTGTTCACATGGTCGTCCAGCCTGTGGGCCCTGCCCTCTATCATCGCGCCGGCGCCGCTCATGTTATCTCCCCCGGGTCGGTTATCCTGCCGGTGACCGCGGAGGCCGCCGCCACCGCCGGGTTGCACAGGTAAACCTCGCTCTCGCGGTGCCCCATACGCCCCACGAAGTTTCGATTCGTGGTAGAGAGGGCTTTCTCGCCGGCGGCCAGCACCCCCATGTGACCACCCAGGCACGGGCCGCAGGTGGGAGGTGATATTATCGCCCCGGCGTCGAGGAATACGTCGAACAGGCCCTCGTTCATCGACTCCCGGTACACCCTGGGTGTCCCCGGGATTATTATGAGCCGCAGGCCCGGGGCCACGTTCTTTCCGGCGAGGATCTCGGCCGCCAGGCGCAGGTCCTCGATGCGGCCGTTGGTGCAGGAACCTATCACCACCTGGTCGAGCTTCTCGCGAGGGGCCTCCCCCACCGGCACCGAGTTGCTGGGGAGCGGTGGCAGCGCGACCTGGGGCGGGAGCTCCCCAAGGTCGATCTCTATGCGACCGGCGTACCCGGCCCCGTCCGGCTCCAGCTCGCCTTCCCGCGCCTCGACCCCTACCCCGGCAAGGTACCGGACGGTTTGGTCGTCAACCGGGAACAGGCCGTTCTTGGCGCCGGCCTCTATGACCATGTTAGCCACCGTCAACCGTCCTGCCACCCCCAGGCTTTCCAGGCCGTCCCCGGTAAACTCAATCGAGCGGTAGTTGGCCCCGTCGACCCCCAGTTTTCCGATAAGGTACAGGATGAGGTCCTTGCCCCCGGCGTATGCGCGGAACCTGCCGGTTACGTTGACCAGTATCGCCTCGGGAACCCTCAACCAGGTCAAACCGGTGCCCATCGCGGCGGCCACGTCGGTGGAGCCGACACCGATTGCGAACGCGCCCAGTGCCCCGTAGGTGCAGGTGTGGCTGTCCGCGCCGATCACCAGGCTCCCCGGCCTGATAAGCCCCTCCTCGGGAAGTAAGACGTGCTCGATCCCCACTTCTCCACCGTCGTAGAAGTGCTTCAGGCTATGCTTTTTGGCGAAGCGCCTTATTAACGCGCACTGCTCGGCGGAGGCCACGTCGCGGTTGGGGGTGAAGTGGTCGAGCACCATCACCACCTTCTCCGGGTCGAATAACCCGTCCGAGCCCAGCCGCTCTAACTCTTTAATGGCCAGGGGAGCCGTCACGTCGTTAGCCAGCACCAGGTCCACCGGTACCTCGATGAACTCCCCCGGCAGGGCGCTGTCGCGGCCCGCGTGCTCCGCTAGTATCCGTCTCGATTGGCTCATATTGTTTTCCGTTTCCGATCCGG
>JAHIPE010000012.1 GCA_018894655.1 Actinomycetota bacterium | reverse complement strand
TGGACACTTCATGAGTTGGCCCGAGTCTCTGGAGTTCCTGCTCGTTCGATTGCAAGAGCAGAACAGGAGGGCCGTAGTGGTCCTGGACGAGTTCCCGGAGATATGCGCTCAAAATAAGGCGGTGCCATCCGTACTCAGAGCGCTGTGGGACGGGTCAGGTGAAGATTCGAGGACCATGCTGGTCGTGACTGGCTCGCTGGTTAGCAAGATGAGGGGTCTGGAGATGGGAAAGGAGCCCCTTTTCGGAAGGTTTCATGGGCGAATACACATGAGGCCTTTCACCTTTCCTGAGTCCTCGCTCTTTATCCCGGACAGGGGTATTCGACAGCGGATTGAGACCTACGCGGTGCTCGGCGGCATGCCAAGGTACCTTGATATCGGCGCGGGGTCCAGCAGCATTTGGAAGACGATAGAGAACGACATCTTCAACCCCAATAGAGTCCTCTACGAGGAGGTCTTCTATATCCTGGGCCAGGAACTACGTGATCCGGCTCTCTACATGTCTATATTGGCAGCGATCTCAAGGGGATTGACACGTCCCGCGAAGATCGGGAGCGAAACTGGTATCAAGGCGGATACCGTCAGCGCTTACCTTCACAGGCTGGAGAAGATGGACATAGTGGGAAGGGCCTTCCCGGTGACCGAGAAGAGTCCCGATAAGTCACGGCGGGTCTCTTACTTCATCAAGGACAACTTCGTCAGGTTCTGGCTCCGCTACCTGTTCCCTTACAAATACCTTGTCGAGAGCGGTGAAGGGGATGCCGCGCTCGATATAGTGAGGGCGGACTTCCCGGGATTCGTGAGTTTCACGTTCGAAGAGGTCGTGAGGGACGCGGTACGGGCGGAGAACATCCGGCAGGCACTCCCCATTCCGCTCAAGAGAACCGGTAGGTACTGGGATAAGAATATCGAGATTGATATATGCGGCCCGGGGGAGGACAAGGGCTCCTATCTCTGGGGCGAGTGCCAGTGGCGCAATGAAAAAATGGGACCGTCTGTTCTGGAGAATCTGAAGGCTAAAGTAGTTACGTCCGGCTTCGCTGATAGAGGTGCTCATTACTATCTCCTGTGCTCGAGATCCGGTTTTAGAAAGAGCCTTATAGAAAGGGCTAAGGCCGAGGGGGTTACCCTCTGGGACCTAGGCGATCTCGATAGGATCCTCCGTGTGAACACCTCGAAGTGAATGGTGTCAGGTTTTATCATCTGCGCCGCCCAAGACCCCTTCCTTCAGTTGGGGGATACGGGCGGTTTCTTCCGAACGAGCCCGAGCGTATTACAACCGGCCTGCTAATGATAGAATAACGTTTCAACCGAGGAACCAGGGGGTAAAATTGGCAAACTTCATAACAATGCTGAGGATAGCGGTCACACCGGGGTTCGTGGTGTTCATGCTTCTTTCAAGCTCGCACCCCAATCTCAAGTACGTGGCGTTCGGACTCTTCTTTTTCGGCGCACTGACCGACTGGGCCGACGGGTTCGTAGCCAGGCGCACCGATTCGGTAACCGAGTTCGGAAAGACCGCCGATCCGCTGGCGGACCGCATATTCATAGGGGCGACACTCATAACTCTCTACGCCATGCGCATCCTTCCCCTCCCGTTCCTCGTCCTGGTGCTGGGCCGGGATATAGTTATCGCCGCGGGTTACCCGATAATAGGGAAGATAGACCCTACCAAGATAGCGGTACACTGGACCGGGAAGGTGGCCACCGCAATACTGTTCGTGGCCCTGGGGCTTCTCACCCTTTCTCCGGCGCTCCACAGCGGGAGCTACGTGAGCTTTGCCGGGTACCCGTTCACGACCTGGGTCAACTGGCAGACGGCGGGCCTCTGGCTGTTCGCGTTGGGGATAGTGTGGTCGCTCATCTCCGGGGGAATATACATATCCAGGGCTCTCGAACTCGCACGGGAAACATGAAAACGGTGGTGATGGCGGGCGGTCAGGGCTCCCGGCTCAGGCCACTGACCAGCAACCAGCCGAAACCGATGATCCCGGTAGCCAACAGGCCGATGATGGAGCATATCATCGAGCTCCTGAAGGAGCACGGCTATAAGGAGATAGTTGTAACCCTGCAGTTCCTGCCCACGTTGATTACCAGTTACTTCGGGGACGGCTCCGCGTGGGGGGTCGACATGGGCTACGTCACCGAGGAAAGCCCGCTGGGCACCGCCGGGAGCGTGAAGAACGCCAGGGACTTTCTGGACAGGACTTTCCTGGTGGTGAGTGGCGACTCGCTCACCGACATCGATCTCACCGCGGCCGCGGAGTTCCACCGGGAGCGGAGGGCGGTGGTGACCATCGTGCTCAAAGAGGTCCCCAACCCGCTCGAGTTCGGGATAGTCATAACGGACGAGGACGGGCGAGTGGTCCGGTTCCTGGAGAAACCGGGGTGGGGAGAGGTCTTCTCGGACACTATAAACACCGGTATATACATCATCGAGCCGGAGATGCTCGAGTATATTCCTGACGACAGGCCGTTCGATTTTTCCAAGGAGCTTTTCCCGCTTTTACTGTCGGAAGGGTTCCCCATATTCGGTTACGTGGCCGGGGGCTACTGGTGCGACATAGGCAACCTGGAGCAGTACGTTGCGGCGCACAAGGACCTGCTCGATGGAAAAGTGAAGTTGAACATACCGGGACACCGGTTGGAGAACAACGTCTGGATAGGTGACGGGGTCGAGATAGACGAGGAAGCAGTCATCACCGGGCCGGTCCTGATTGGAAGTCACGTAAAGATAGAGCCGATGACAAAAGTCCGCGAGTACACCGTGCTGGGCAACAACGTGGTAGTGAAAAGGGATAACTTCCTGCACCGCTCGGTGATAATGGAGAACACCTACCTGGGGCCCTCCTGCCACATAAGGGGCGCGGTTATCGGTAGAAACGGAGATATCAAGTCCGGGGTAAGCATTGACGAGGGGGCGGTGGTTGGGGACGACTGCCTCATCGGCGACAACGCGATGATCGGCCCCGAGGTGCTCATCTTCCCGTTCAAGACCGTGGATTCCAGGGCGACCGTCAACACCAACATCGTTTGGGAATCTCGCGGGGCAAGAACTCTGTTTGGGAAAAGGGGGGTCTCCGGGCTCATCAACGTGGACATCACCCCCGAGAAGGCGGTGCGGCTGGGCATGGCCTACGGCTCCGCGCTGCCGGTCAACTCACAGGTGGTGACCAGCCGCGACGGGACCAGGTCCGCTCGCATAATCAAGCGCGCGTTCATGGCCGGCCTGAACGCCTCCGGTGTCCACATCAGGGACCTGGAGGTCAACGCCATCCCGGTCAACAGGTTTACCGTAGACAGCTACAACAACCAGGGCGGGGTCGATATCCGAACCGGTGACCGGGACTCCCAGTTGATCGAGATCAACTTCTATGACGAGGAGGCGCGCGACCTTGTCCAGGGGGCCCGCAGGAAGATCGAGATGATATTCAACCGCAGCGACTTCCGCCGGGCTTTCCTGAACGAGTTGGGGGATATCTTCTACCCCGCCCGGGCCAGGGAGGCGTACATACTAGGGCTCACCGAGAAGCTCGACCTGGACCTCATCAGTGGGCGCAAGTTCAAGGTGGTCTTCGACTACCGGTACGGGGCGGCCTCTCTCATCCTCCCGGGGCTGCTGGGCAATCTCGGATGCGAGGTGCTGAGCCTCAACGCTTTTACCGACGAGAGCCGCCTGATGACCTCCAGGCCGCCAAGGGAGGAGTCGCTGAAGCGCCTGGGCGAGGTCGTGGGGAGTTTCCGGGCCGACATGGGCTTGTTGTTCGATAACGGCGCGGAGCGTTTCGCGGTGGTGGACGCCGGTGGCAAGGTGATTGCCGACAGTGAGTTGCTGGTGCTGATGGTGGACCTGGTAACCAGGTGCCTGACGGGGGGCACCGTGGCGGTGCCTGTCAACCAGCCTTCGGTGATAGAGGAGATAGCCGGGGAGAGAGGCTTCGAAGTTCTTAGAACCCGGATGGACAGGCCCAGCCTGATGGGGGCAGCCTGGCGGGAGGGGGTTGTCTTCGCGGGAGGCGGTGACGGTGGATACATATTCCCCGACTTCATAGCGACCTACGACGCGATGATGGCCTTCGCCAGGTTGCTGCAGATGCTGGCGGAAACAGGGGAGTCGCTCTCGGGGCTGCTTGCCCGCATCTCTTCCTTTCACACGATGAGGCGCGAGGTCTTTACCTCCTGGGAGAACAAGGGCACGGTGATGCGGCAACTGCTGGAGGAGCACCAGGAGGAGGTTGTAGATACGACGGACGGAATAAAGATCTACTACGACCGAAATCGCTGGGTGCTGATACTCCCCGACGAGGAGGAGCCGGTACTCCACCTGTACGCTGAAGGCGCCGACGAGAATGACTGCGAGTCTATACTCGATCAGGGCGAGGCCGAGGTAACAAAGTACTTCATGTGAGTGAACCGTGCTCGAGGCCAACCCGGCACGAGCAGCATGCCGGGGACGCCACCCGGGATTAAACCACGCCGGAAATGGTATAGTTACTAAGTGCTTCGTTCCATAGATACGGTTAAGCACCGAGAGCGTCGAAGCGCCGCTCCGGCAAGGCGCGCGACTGAGACGTACTCCTGTAGTACGTCGAGGGAGCGGAACGTAGCCGGTGTGGATGCAGCGGCGCTCGAATGC
>JAHIPE010000011.1 GCA_018894655.1 Actinomycetota bacterium | reverse complement strand
GAGGTAGGGGCGCTGTAGGACAGCGTGGAGCTTGCCCGCCAGCAGGGAGGCCCGGTCGTGATGCTGGAGCCGCAGGAGGAGGTGGCGGCGCACGACAGTGGTAGCCAGGGCCGCTCCCGCGGGCGGTTGTGTGTCGACCTCAAGCTTGACCGAAAGGGTTTCCCGGCGGTGGGGGGATAAACCCAATTCATAAAGAAGGCCCGGAAAGCGAACAAGGGCGCTATGCACGGTTTTCGCGTCGTTGACCTTGACTTCCACCTCGTAACCTTCGCCGGAGAACTCCCGCTGGGTTGCCCGCAGGTAAGCCTGGAAGTCGTAATCGCTTGTCTTCCTCTCAAGAGAGAAGTCGAGGTCTTCGGAGTAACGGGCGGTGGCGTAGAGAAAGCGCAGCGCCGTGCCCCCGTGAAAGGCAAGGGGGATCATGGTCCCCCGGCGTTGGAGAACACCGAGGATGCGAGCCTGCAGATATTCGCGGATGTCGTTGCGAGCCTGTAACGGCGAAGGCGCGGACTGGACCAGTTCGGACATATGACCTTTCATAGCGTCTCGTACTCCTCCGCCGCAGCATGTGACATCTCACCCACCGTTTTCGCGGCCCGGTTCAGCTTGGGCCGACCGGAGGCCTCGGCCAGTCTCTTCAGTTCCACAAGATCAAGCAGCTCCAGGTTTTCGAGGCGTAACTCCCGCAGGTAGGCGGGATGGTCTGAGCCGGGTTGCAGGTAAAGCAGGTCGAGCAAGGCCTTCTCCGGTTTGGCCACCAGGGCCGTCTGCCCTCCGGCCAGATCGGTCATCCGGTACCCGAAGAACAAGTCGAGCTTGATGTGGCGGTAAGCGAAAGCACCGAGGCCAGTGTTCCAACGGCCCGGCCGCGATGTGGTCACGCTGGTCACTACGGGCACATGTTCGGGGATGAGGGCGTAGTGGGCAAGGGCGGATTGAAGGCTTACATAGGAGGCGCGTACCATGCGGTTCGCGACCATGAAGGGGTGGGGCATTGCCTTCTGGTAGGGTGGCGCCAGAGCATACAGGCCCCGCCTGAGCTGGAGAAGGCGACCCGAAGCGGTGAAGCGTGACAATTGCCGGCGCACACCTGCAGGGTCAACGTCTCCCGCTAGTAGCAGCCCCGTCTCAAACAAGGGCTCCCTCCCCACGATTTCCTGCAGTTCATTGAATTTCATATCATTATTATGCCATTTATGTCTATATATAGCAACTATATGCGTCCATTTTCTGAGTACTGTACAATGTCAACTATTCCTGAGTTACCCATCAAGCACATCCACCCTGTGGTGCTGCGCGACGGTGCGCATCCCTCGGAGGAGCCCGAGGTAAGCGATATCCTCCCCCCCGCTGGGGGGAGGAGAAGTGGTGCAATCCCCCACGGAGGGGGGAGGAGAGAAGTAGGCTTGAGCCGCGTCTCTCAGGGGGTGACGGTTGTCAATACGCCACGGCGCCGGACGATTGCTGTAGTATTGCAGGTGGCCCGTGCTTACCAGTCAAGACCTGAGGAGTAAGAGATGCTAGAGCTAGAGAACCTTACAGTATCAATCGAGGGAAAGGTGCTTCTGGAGAAGATCAACCTGCACATCGCCATGGGAGAGACCCACATGCTGTTCGGGGAGAACGGGTCCGGGAAGACCTCCCTGCTGATGGCCATCATGGGGATCGGCAAGTACAAGGTGGAGAGCGGCAGGATTGTCTACAAGGGCGAGGATATTACCCATATGCCTGCCTACGAGAGGGCCAGGAAGGGCATAGGCATAATGTTCCAGCGGCCGCCCACGATACGGGGGCTCAAGGTGGAGCAGATACTGGAGATAATCGATCATAACGGCGAGGACCCCGAGAAGCTCGCGGCCGAGCTCAACTTCACCGACTTCCTGGACCGTGACCTGAACCTCGGGTTCTCCGGGGGGGAGATAAAGCGGGCGGAGCTACTGCAGCTTCTGGCCCAGGACCCGGACCTTGTCCTTCTGGATGAACCCGAGTCGGGGGTTGACCTGGTCAACATCAACGTTATCGGGAACGCCATCCGCAAGCTGCTCCAGAAGGACAGGCACCGGAGGAGGGAGAAAGCGGGGCTGATCATAACCCACTCGGGCTTCATCCTCGACTACGTGGAGGCGGACAGGGGATGCGTGCTTGCCAACAAGACCATCTGGTGCGCCGGCAACCCCCACGAGCTTATTGAGGGCATCAGGGAGCACGGTTACCACGAGTGCCTCACCTGTGAGAGAGCACAGGACTTCCAGAAACATCTGGACGAGCTATAGGAGCGATACGTTGTCAGACACCAAGCGCAAGGCGGAAGAGGCGAAGGGAAAGGTGGCACGGTACGGCCCCGACATCGACCTGGGCGAGTACACGGTGAATGCGCCGTCCTACCCCGAGCAGGAACTCGGGAAGATAGACGTGGTTGACGAGGAGCGCCTGCTGAACGCGGGCGTGGACTTGAGCGGGAAAGAGAGGTCGGGCTCCTTCATCCAGGTGGATAGCTCGGTCCTGCACGCGAAGCCCACCCAGGAGGGCATCGAGGTCATGTCCACCAGGAAGGCGCTGGACGAGTACCCGTGGCTGGGGGAGTACCTCTGGAACTTGGTGCGGGTGGACACCGACAAGTACACCGCCCGGGCGGAGCTCGACTTCCAGGACGGCTACTTCGTAAGGGCGCTCCCGGGAGCGAAGTCGGTCTTCCCGGTGCAGGCGTGCCTCTACCTGAAGGCCGAGGACGTTAGCCAGAACGTCCATAACATAATCATCGCTGAGGAGGGCTCCGAGCTTCATATCATCACCGGGTGCGCGACCGACTCGCCGGAGTCGCGCGGGCTGCACATCGGGGTGAGCGAGTTCTACATCAAGAAGAACGCCAAGGTGACGTTCTCTATGATCCACAACTGGTCGGCGAACATCGCCGTGCGCCCCAGGAGCGCGATACGCATCGAGGAGGGCGGAGTCTTCATCAACAACTACGTGTCGCTTCACCCGGTGGAGTCGCTGCAGCTTTACCCCAGCGCCTACCTTGTGGGCAGGGGAGCCACGGTGCGGTTCAACTCGATCCTGCTCGCGCCCCCGGGCTCGCACCTGGACGTCGGGTCCAAGGCGGTGCTATCGGCGCCCGAGGCCCGCTGTGAGATGATAGCTCGGGCGCTCTCCACCGGGGGATACATAGCTGCGCGCGGCCTCATGGTGGGCGAGGTGGAAGGGATAAAGGCGCACATGGAGTGCCAGGGCATGATACTCGAGGGCGAGGGTGAGATACACGCCATCCCCGAGCTGGACGGCAAGGTGGCGGGGGTGGATATGTCCCACGAGGCGGCGGTGGGAAAGATCGCCCAGGAGGAGGTCGAGTACCTGATGGCCCGCGGGCTCACCGAGGAGGAGGCGGTCTCCACCATCGTCCGGGGCTTCATGCACGTTGATATCGAGGGCCTTCCGCCGGTGCTCAAGGAGCAGATAGACCACGCCATAGAGCTAAGCGAGGAGTCGCTGTTCTAGGCGTGGACCCCCCACAATCAGTTGAGCCGCGTCTCTCCAGGCGCGGCTTTGCCTGGCTACGGGCGGCCTGAGAGACCGCCCTCAAGAAGAGGGCCCCGGGAACAGTATCCTCACCAGCTCGCGGTCGGGGGGCAGGAGGTCGTAATCGCCCAGCGAGCCCGGCTCGACCCAGGCGTGGGCGTCGCATCCGGTATCGGACGGCTCCCCTTCCACGATCTCACACCGGAAGGCAAGCAGGTCTATCGCCAGGTCGTGGTAGGTGTGTCTCACCGTTGCCAGCTCCTCCCCCACCACCACTGCGATCTCCACCTCCTCTTCCATCTCGCGGGCCAGGCACTCACGCGGGCTCTCCCCCGGCTCGACCTTGCCTCCCGGGAACTCCCAGGAGCCGGGATGCCTGCCTGAAGGCGGCCGCCGGGCGATCAAGACCACCCCGTCCCTCTCGATTATCGCCGCTGTTACCTGAATGGCGTCCAAGATGATGTGCCGCCCGTCCTTCGTTTACGCCGATAATAGACCGTGAAGCGGCAAGGCAACAAGCACGATGGCCGCCGATGCTATAATCCGCCACAACAACCGGGGGGGGAAGATAGGATGGGGGTCGTAGGCGCAGAAGGAACCTCCACCTCAGTCCTCCCCCTGGGAGGGGGAGGAAGAAACACCCTCAAGCGGGGGGGTTCCCGTCGTCGTCGGTCGGCGTCCACGGCGGGTACCAGCGGGTCGGCCAGGGGTCGCCCCGTGTGTGGAAGAAGAGCCAGTTCAGGATAGTGCCCAGTGGCTCGATGCGGAACAGGTGGCGGTACTGGGTCCCGTGGGGGACAAAGTACTGTGGGTAGAGGGCGATGCGCCAGAACCATATCTCCCAGCGGGCCAGCGCGGTGCGGGCCACCCGCTGCGTTACATGGGCATCGATCTCCACCGACCCCTCCACCAGCCTGTAGGGGATCTCACGTCCGGCACAGTTTATCTGCAGGTGCTTGACGGTCTCCCAGTCGGTGCCCATTATGTCGCAGCCCACCCGGTCCGCCGCCAGCACGTTGTCGGAGGCCACGATGTAGCCGAAGTCGATGGGTATACAGAAGTGCGGCCCCAGCCGGCCACCCACCTGCCGGTGGGCCAGCACCGAGATGTCCGGGGTCACCGCCCGCGCCGCCGCGGCGACCGTCTCGTCGATGGCCCCGCCCCGGTGGAACAGGCTCTTTTGCCTCTCGGCTATCGCCCCGTACATGTTCTTCTGGGCCAGCGTCACCCCGCACTCCCAATGGTGCTTGAGGGCGGGAACGCTCACCACCTTGACCTCCGGGTGCAGCAGTGGTTTCGCCAGGTGGATGGGCCGCTCCCAG
>JAHIPE010000138.1 GCA_018894655.1 Actinomycetota bacterium | reverse complement strand
GTAACATGCCCGGAGGCACTCCGTACGGCCCGGGTGGCGGCATGCCGTAGAAACGGGGGTCTTGCCGGTTCCCATACCCTCCTGTGACCCTCTGCCTGTTCAAGCCTCTCCCTGCCTTGCCGTACGTCACCATATACCGTCCAAACCGCGTTATTCGTCTACTATCTTCGTCGGCGACATGCGGTAAACCCTTTACAGTCACGAAGACCACCAATAATTATACCAAACGCCACCGACAGCCCGGCGGGTTGTTACGCTATCTCCAACCCGCCCCATACGCCGGTGGAACCCCCCGCGACCACGATGATGCCCAGGATCTCACTGAACTCCGACGCCCTGGCGAGGACCTCCCCTATCTCCTCGGGCGAGTGGACCATGTTGCCGAACGCGCTCGCCGCGGCGTCGGCGAGCGTCGCTGTTGGCGCCAGTACCGCTACCGCGTCCGCCGCCCCCAGCGATACCGACGGGCCCACGGTTGCGCTGGAGGTGCAGAAGCCCAATCCCTCGGGTGTATCAACAACCTTCACATCAACGGCCGGCGCCCCCTCCCCGGCGAACACCCGGACTCTCCTCTCGCTCCCGCCCGCCATGAAAACATCGCCGCCGTTCTCCACTATCACCTGTCTCGAGAACCGCAGGAGATCACGCCCGACACTCTGGGCGATCGCCCCCGCAACCGCGGCCATGGGGCCGACATCGAAAACGGCGGATGCCCGCGCCATCTCTACGACTATATCGGGAGCGTCGCCTACCGCGGGAATCGGCTTAAAGCTCAGGCCGAAGCCTGAGTGTCTCCCCAGGTACTCCTCCAGCTCTCTCCTGCGCTTCGCCAGTGATTCGCGGGCCCGGGACTCGAACTCGCCCTCGGTGCAGACGTAGAGGTCGCTCTCACCTATCGCCACCCGGTAACAAATCAAGCCCTCCGGCTCCATCACCCCACGGTATTCCCGCTTATCAGCCATCACAGGTGACCGTTCCCCACCCCAAACAAGCAGCGGTTAAACAAGACCGCCGCTTACTTAGAGGGTTTTTTCTTGACCTTTACGGCGCTTACTTTGTACTCGGGAGTCTTTGCCACCGGGTCCAGCGCGCCGCCGGTCAGCACGTTCGCCGCGCTCTCGGCGAAGTGGAACGGCATGAACACCACCCCCGGGTTCGCCTTCTCGGTCACCGTGGCGGTAACGTCAATCGAACCGCGGCGGGTGGTCAGCTCAACCATGTCGCCGTCCTTTATCCTGTACCTCTTTGCGTCGTGGGGGCTGAACTCCGCCTCCGCCCGTGGTACCAGCTCATCCAGCGCCTTGCACCGCCTGGTCATCGAACCGGTGTGGAAGTGAGTCAGGATACGCCCGGTGGTGAGCACCAGCGGATACTGCCTGTCAGGCTTCTCGGCAGGCTCCTTGAACTCGACCGGCATGAACTTCGCCTTGCCGCGGGCGCACTGTCCTACGTGCAGTATCGGGGTGCCCGGGTGTTCCGGTGTGGGACACGGCCACTGGATGCCCTTTTCCTCGATTCTCTCCCAGGATATCCCGGTGTAGCTGGGCGTAAGCGAGCATATCTCGGCTTTGATCTCCGAGACGTGACCGTACTCCATCGGGTAACCCATCGCGGTTGCGATATCGCAGGTTATCCGCCAGTCTTCCCTCGCCTCCCCGGGGCCTTCCACCGCCCTGCGGACGCGTTGCACCCGGCGCTCGGTGTTGGTGAACGTCCCGTCCTTCTCGGCGAACGTGAGGCCGGGGAGCACCACGTCGGCGAGTTCGGCGGTCTCGGTGAGGAATATGTCCTGGACCACCAGGAACTCCAGGTTCTTCAGAACCTCCCCGGCGTGATTGAGGTCCGGGTCGGAGACCATCGGGTTCTCGCCCATTATATACATCGCCCGAACCCCGCCCTCGGAGCGCTTACGCACCATCTCGGTCGACACCAGCCCGGGGGCCTCGGGTAACTCCACACCCCAGGCGGCCTCCATCTTGTGCCGGACGCCCTCGTCGGCGACCTTCTGGTAACCGGTGTAGACGTTAGGCAGGGCACCCATGTCACAGGCCCCCTGGACGTTGTTTTGGCCCCGTAGCGGGTTTACCCCCCCGCCGGGGATTCCCAGGTTCCCGGTAAGCGAAGCCAGGTTTGCAACCGACCTCACGTTGTCGGTGCCGGTGACGTGCTGGGTTATCCCCATGGCGTAGAGGATGTTGGCGCGTGCCGCACCGGCGTATAGCTCCGCGGCCTTTTTGATCTTAGCCGCGGGGACACCGGATATCTTCTCGACGTGCGCCGGGGTGTAAGCGGCCACCACCTTCTTCAGTTCCTTGAACCCCTCGGTCCGGGTCTCCACGAACTCCCTGTCGTAGAGGCCCTTCTTTATTATCCAGTGCATCATCCCGCTCAGAACCGCGACGTCGGTTCCCGGCCTCTGGTTGAGCGATACCTCGGCGAAGTCGGCCATCATGATGTTGCGGGGGTCTATCACGATGAGCTTTTTCTTGCCCGCCTTCACCGCCTTGATAATCTCCATGCTGATAACCGGGTGGGTCTCCGACGTGTTGGACCCGATGATGATCGTGACGTCGGCGTACCCCAGGTCGCCTATGGAGTTGGTCATCGCCCCGCTACCGAACATGGCCGCCAGACCGGCGACCGTGGGAGCGTGTCACAACCTGGCGCAGTGGTCGACGTTGTTGGTTCCCACCACCGCGCGCATGAACTTCTGGAAAAGGTAGTTCTCCTCGTTGGTGCAACGGGCGCTGGCGAGGCCCCCCACCGAGTCCGCGCCGTGCTTGTCTCTTGTCTCGGAGAGCCTCTCGGCCACAAGGGATATCGCCTTGTTCCAGGTCGTCTTCCGCAACCTGCCGTCCTTGCCGCGCACAAGAGGGTGTTTCAACCTGTCGGGAGAGTCTATAAACTGGAATCCGAACCGCCCCTTGACGCACAAGTTCCCCCTGTTCACCCCCTTGTCCATGGGGGCGGTGACGTTGACCACCTTGTTGTCCCGGGTCCATAACCTGAGAGTGCATCCCACCCCGCAGTACGGGCAGATGGTGTCGGTGCTCTCGAGTTCCCAGGGCCTGCCCGCGCCCTCCGACAGCTTGGAGGTGAGCGCCCCCACCGGGCAGGTGGAGACGCACTGCCCACAGAACAGGCACGGGCTCTCTTCCAGCAGACGGTCGTAAGGAGGGCTCACCGTCGCGTCGAACCCGCGCCCCACGAACCCCAAGACCCCGGGACCCACGACCTCGTCGCATATCCGCGCGCACCTGCCGCAGAGAATGCACTTGTCGGGATCTCGCTCGATCACAGGGTTATCGTCTGCGAGGTGGTAGCTGTGAGCCTCCCCCTTGAACGATGACTCCTTTATCCCGTAGCGGTATGCGAGGTCCTGCAGGGCACAGGAACCGGTGGACTCGCAGGTCATACAGTCAGCCGGGTGGTCAGAGAGAAGCAGTTCAATCACCGTTCGCCGGATGGAGTCAACGCGCTTGCTCGAGGTCTTGACCACCATATCGGGAGTTATCTCCGCGGCGCACGCCGGCAGCAGCCCCCCGGCTCCCTTCACCTCCACCAGGCAGATGCGGCACGCCCCGTACGGCTCCAGCCGCTCATCAAAGCACAGGGTCGGTATCCATATGTCGTTCTCCCGGGCAACCTCCAGGATCGTCCGGCCGGGGCGCCCGGCGCATTTCTTTCCGTCTATCGTGAGCTTTATCTTCTCTGACATGGTTCCCTCCCCGGGTGCGCCGGCGCCTACTCGGTGTACACCGCGTCAAAGCGGCAACGACTCAGGCACTCCCGGCACTTTATGCACTTGTCCTGATCTATCACGTGGGGCTTCTTTTTTTCGCCGGTTATGGCGTCCGCCGGGCAGTTTCGGGCGCAGACGGTGCAGCCGTTACACTTCTCGGAGTCGATGTGGAACGTCACCAGGTTCGCGCACAGCCCGGCCGGGCACCTTTTCTCATGGATGTGTGCTTCATACTCGTCCTTGAAGTACCGCAGCGTGGTAAGTACCGGGTTCGGCGCGGTGCCCCCCAGCGCGCAGAGCGAGCCTTCCTTGATGTCCAGGGCCAGTTCTTCCAGCCGCCCGACGTCCTCCGGCTCCCCTTTCCCCTCACAGATACGGGTCAGCATCTCCAGCATTCGCTTGGTACCGATCCGGCAGGGGACGCACTTCCCGCACGACTCCATCCGGGTGAAAGCCAGGAAGTACCTGGCCAAGTCCACCATGCAGGTGGTGTCATCGACTACCACCATCCCCCCGGAACCCATCATGGCCCCGGCGTCGAGCAGGGAATCGAAGTCAACCTCGATATCCAGGAGTTCCCGGGGCAAGCATCCCCCCGAAGGACCACCGATCTGGACGGCCTTGAACTCACGCCCGCCGGGCACGCCTTCCCCGATGTCGAAGATGATCTCCCTCAGTGTAATACCCATGGGGACCTCTATCAGCCCGTTGTTGCGCACTTCACCGGTCAAGGCGAACACGGCGGTACCGGGGCTGCCCTTGGTCCCCATGCCGGTGAACCAGCGGACGCCGTTGGCGATGATCTTTGGGATAAAGGCCAGTGTCTTGACGTTGTTGAGCAACGTGGGCTTGCCCCAGAGGCCGCGCTCGGTGGGGTAGTACGACAGCGTCATTTCTGGAGATCCGCGAAAGCCCTCTATTGAGCGGATCAGTGCCGTGGCCTCGCCGCAGATAAAAGCTCCCGCCCCCTGAAAAACCTCGACGTCGAAATCGAAGTCGGTGCCCATGATCCCCTTACCCAGTACCCCGCTTCGCCGTGCCTGGTCGATGGCGATGTCGATGCGGGTAACGGCCAGCGGGTACTCGGCCCGCACGTAGATGTAACCCTTGTCGGCGCCAATGGCGTAGGCCGCAATGGCCATGCCTTCCAGTACCGAATGGGGGTTTGCCTCCAGGACGGACCGGTCCATGAAAGCGCCCGGGTCCCCCTCGTCCCCGTTACAGATGACGTACTTCCGGCCGCCCTGGGACTCGCGGGCCAGCGCCATTTTCCTCCCGGCGGGAAAGCCGGCACCCCCGCGGCCACGCAACCCGGAGCGACTGATAATGTCGATAACGCCATCGGGATCCATTTTGCTCAGGGCCGAGGCCAGGGCCTGATAGCCACCGGTGGCGAAGTACTCGCGGATGTCTTCAGGGTTGATGTGGCCGCATTCGGCAAGGATGACCCTCTTCTGCTTGCCGTAGAACGGCACCTCGTCCTCGGTCGGGCACAGGGTGCCATCGTGCTTCCGGTAAAGAAGCCTTTCCACGACAGAGTCTTCCTCGAATGTCGTCTTGATGATCTCGTCCACATCCTGGACCGTCACTTTGGTGTATATGATCCCCTTAGGCTGAAACTGCACCAGCGGACCCACCTGGCAGAAGCCGTAGCACCCGCTGAAGATCACCCCAACCGGTGACGTGTGCCCTTCAAAGAGCAGTTGTACATCCCCGTAGAGCCCCTTGGCCTTTAACAAACGCTCGAACTCCCGGAAGACATCCATTGATCCGCCGGCGACGCACCCCGTTCCCGCACAGATCACGAAGCGACTCTTCTCCCGGCCAAGCGCCTCCCCGCACTCCCGTACGACGTCCGCCACCTGCAGTGGGGACTTTATCCTGTTCAGCATACGTACATGCCCTCCCTCGGCCGGGAGCCCTCCGGAGCCTACTCGCCCGCGAGTAGCCCCTTCACTTTCCCGGGCTCCATTTGACGATGAACGTCCTCGTTGACGAGAACCACCGGCGCCAGCGCACAGGCGCCAACGCAGGCAACCTGCTTCAGGCTGTACTCGAGATCCGGAGTCGTATCGCCGCACCTGATCCCCAGCTCACTCTCCAGTATGTCAACAAGGCGCCTGGCGCCCTTCACGTAGCAGGCGGTACCACAACACACCGTGATCTCCCGCCTGCCGCGCCGGCTGAAGCTGAACCGCTCGAAAAACGACGCCACCCCGTAGACCTGGCTCTCCGGAATGGACAGGTAGCGGGCGATCTCCCTCATGGTGTCATTCGTCAGGTACCCCAGGGATGATTGCGCGGCCTGAAGAATGGGAATCAACTCGCTTCTCGTTGCCTCGAATTTCTCCAGAATCGTTTTCAGCTCAACGTCAGTCTTGCCCATGGTTGGGTATCCTCCCCGGTGGAGCCTACAGCTCCAGGTAGGACGCGGCGAACAGCGGCGCGTTATCCTGGAAGAGCCGCACCGTCTTTTCCACCGCGAGCTGCTCCTCGTCGTTGGGGTCGAGCTCACCTTCCTTCAGGCCCTCGGCAATAAGCGCCCACTCGTACTCGGGGCTCTCCTTTTTTGCTACCGCCATCAGCTTCTCATCGTTGGGGTCCACTATGGCGGCGTCCATGCCGTACCCCATCAGTACCGCCAGGTATATCCTGTTCACCAGGCCCGCGTCCTCGGGAGTCAGCCCGCACTTGTTGCTCACGTTGGAGAGCCCGCAGACCAGGTGCGGCGGCTCGGGCAACTCCGAGTACATCCTGGTGGACTTTCGGAGCGCGATCACCTGGTCCTGGGCTACACCGATTGGAAGCACTATGGGATCGATCCAGTAGTCGTCGAGCGGGATGGGCCTGTCTATTTCGACGATCGGCTCACCCATCATGTCGGCGCCCGTGGCGAACACGCTCATGAGGTTCATGGCGTTCTCGAACCTCTCGTTCTCGTCACGGGGTACCCCGGCCTCGCTGGTACACAGGCCGACGACCTTCGCGTTATGTTTGATCGCCATGGGAACGAGACGCTTCAGCCGCTCCGGCACGAACGATATGGAGTTGACTATCGCGGGCCGGCTGACCTTCTCCAGGCCGGCCTCCATGGCATCCATGTTCATGGTGTCCAGGGAGAGGATGAGATCGGTCACATCCTCGATGGTCTCGACCATCCACTGCATCATCTCGGGGCCGTTCCTGGTGGCCGGCCCCAGGTTGATGTCGATGCAGTCCGGGTTCCCTTCGAGCTGCAGCTCCACCATCTCCTGGATGGGCTTCTTGTCCTTCGCCTTCATGGCCTCCCTGATCGTGGTGGTGATTACGTTCACCTTCTCGGCGATCAAAAACATACCTACCTCCTTGCCATCTCCTCCTGCGAATACCGTTTCCTGATACCTGCTGTGCGCTTCTCGTACACGCTATCGAGCATCTCTTTCGCGAAGTAAGAACTCCTCACGTAAGGTCCGGCGGCCACCGCCTCGAACCCCATCCTGAGCGCCTTCTCGCGCAGCGTCTCGAACTCTCCCGGCCGGTAGTACCGGCTGACCTGCGCTCTCCCGGCGGTGGGCCGCAGGTACTGCCCTACCGTCAGCAACCGGCACCCCGCGGCAAACAGGTCGACCATCAGCTCGTCGATCTCCTCGGACGACTCCCCGAGCCCTACCATGAAGCCGCTCTTGGTGAGCAAGCCCGCTTCCCGGCCCCTTGATAACACCGCGAGGGACCTTCCGTACTCGGCCTGAGGCCTGACCCGGGGGTACAGGCGCCGAACCGTCTCCAGGTTGTGGTTGAAGACGTCGGGCCCCGCCTTGATAACCTTGTCAACCGCCGCGGGGTCGCCAAGGAAATCCGGTATGAGGACCTCCACCGTCGCCCCCGGCAGCGCCTCCCTCACCGCCTCGACCGTGCTCGCGAACTGTCCGGCACCGCCACCCTCAAGGTCGTCCCTGGTGACCGAGGTGACCACAACGTGCTCCAGGCCCAGTCTCGAAGCCGCCCGGGCGACCGCCTCGGGCTCCCCGGGGTCAGGAGGCCGCCCCTCCCCCGGGGGAACCGCGCAGAAACGGCAGTCGCGGGTGCACCGGTCGCCCAGTATCATGAAAGTCGCGGTGCCTGCACAGTAGCACTCCCCCAGGTTGGGGCAGCGCGCCCCCACGCACACCGTAGCCAGCCCCTCCTCGGCCAGCACCTCCTCGACCCGGCGCAGCGCCGGCCCGCACATCACCCGGCGGCGCATCCACCGTGGCATCCTGGCCTTCTCGACCCGTGCCATCTAGAAGTACCTCATCTTAAGAAGGTTCGACAGCTCACCGGTAAGGGAGAGCGCCGCTTCAGCCGCCTCCACCGACGTTGGGCCCAACCCGCACGCCGGTGTCACTATCGATTGGCGGGCAAGCATCTCGCGGTCTATCCCCCTGCCCGCGAGCGTGTCGAACGCGCCTTCCAGGATGTCGGCCAGTCCTCCGGCGGAGAGGCCGATCGCCTTCTCGCTGTCTGGGACGATCCCCCAGGCGATCACACCTCCGCGGCTTATGTGTGCCTCTATCTCCCGGTGGTAGGCGGTGAAACCTTCCAGGCAATCGAACGCGTCGAAGCTTACTATGTCAACCCCCACCTCGAACAAGATCGACCAGTCGGTGTTTCCGCAGCAGTGTATCCCGGTCACGTCCGCCCCGCAGCCGGCTATGCACTCCTTGATATCCCTTATCACCTGCTCCCTGGTGACGCCCACCAGCGCCGAGCCCACCGACACCAGGTACGGCTCGTCAAAGAATAGGACCACGTCGGCTTCCGGCGCCGCCCGCTTGAGCTCGCGGCTCTGCCACCTGGCCTTGAGGTTGAGGCCCTTGACTATAGCCTGCTCCAGCGTCCCGTCGTATAGAGACGCCCTCCCCTCCTGGTCGGTAACGGTCAGGCCGAACGTGACAGGACCGGTGACCTGGCCCTTGATAAACGGCCTCCCCTCGAGCTCCTCCTCGAACTCCCCTCCAAGGAAGCCCGCCAGCCCGGCCGCGTAACGCTCGCTCACCGCGAATGAATCCAGGT
>JAHIPE010000137.1 GCA_018894655.1 Actinomycetota bacterium | reverse complement strand
TCTCCCACCCTTGTTATTCCTCGATACCGCTCCGGGTCCAGTGAATCGATGCTGACGTTGACCCGCCTCAAGCCCGCCTCCTTGAGGTCGCCGGCGTAACGGGCCAGCAGCAGGCCGTTAGTGGTCAGAGATATCTTTTGCCGGGGGTCTATCGACGCAAGCATCCGCACGAACCCCACCGCGCCCTTGCGCACCAGCGGCTCCCCCCCGGTCACCCTCACCGTGCCGATACCGGACGAGACCGCGGCCCGTGTGAAGGTCTCCAACTCCTCGTAGGTCAGTACCTCCCGGTGTGACAGGCTGGATACCCCCTCCGCGGGCATGCAGTAGATGCAGCGAAGGTTACACCTGTCGGTTATGGAGATGCGAAGGTAGTCCACCACCGAACGCCCGGCACCTTCTTCCTCTTGCTTCGCGCCTGTCGTCATCAGCTTTCCTCTAGTGATATGATCCGGCCCGCCTCCCCGAGGTCGTATCCACCCAGCGCCTCTACCTCACCGCGGTACTCCGGGTCGGATAGCGCCCTCACCAGCGCCCTGTGGCCCGGCGAACCCTCGAACGACCGGAGCACCAACAGGTCGTAGCGCTCGCGCCCCAACTGTATGAACTCGAGGCCGAGGGCACGCGCCGCCGCCATGACCCCCAGGCCGGTGTCGGCGGTCCCGCCCGCCACCGCCGCCGCGACCGCGGTATGGGTGAACATCTCCCGCTCGTAACCGGTGACATCGGACGGCCCTATCCCGGCTTTCCCCAGCTCGTAGTCGAGCAGCAACCGGGTGCCCGACCCCTTCTGCCTGTTGGCGAACAGCACGTCCTCTCGCGCCAGGTCCTCTATGCCGGTAATCCCCTTGGGGTTCCCCGGCAACACCATCAGACCCTGCTCGCGCCAGGCAAGGTGCACCAGCAAGACCTCCTCCGGCGAGCACTGGCGGAGCACGTATGAGACGTTGAACTCCCCTGTCTCCGGGTCCAGCAGGTGGGTTCCGGCTACGTGCGCCTGCCCCTGCTTCACCGCCATTATGCCGCCCATGCTCCCCACGTTCGCCGACGCCAGGCTCAGACGCGGGTCCTCCCTCCTGAGCCGGTTGGCCAGCAGGTCCAGCGATACGTCGTGGCTTCCGATCGCCAGTATGGTCCCCTCCAGGTTGATGTCCCCGCCATGAAGAAGCACTTCCACGTCCCGCCACCTTGCGACGCCCTCCTCCGGGGCGGGCACCCTGATAGCGCCGTCCGCCCTCACCAGCGACATCGAAACCCCGGACCCCCGAGGCAGGGGTACCGCCACGACGTCATCGCCAACCCGTCCAACCTTCACCTGCACGAACTCGTCGAAGCCGGGGGTGGAGAACACCTTCCTGGCCAGGCGCGCGTGAAGCGTCGCCGACTGCCCCGGTGGAAGGCCCAGCAGCGCCGCTATCAGTGGCTTCATGAACTCCTGGGCACCCCGGTAGTTCGCTACCGGGAACCCTGGCAGGCCGATCACCGGCTTGCCACGTGCCACGCCGAGCACCACCGGCTTTCCCGGCCTCATGGCTACGCCGTGCACCGCCACCTTCCCCAGCGACTCGATGGTGGACCTGGTGAAGTCCTCCCGCCCGGCGGAGGTGCCCGCGTTGATAACGACCACGTCAGCCCGCTCCAGCGCCTCCTTGAACGCCTCGAGGATTATGTCGGGGTCATCGGGGACAAGGCCCATCCTGTCCGCCCGGGCGCCCAGTGACCGCGCCAGCGCGGCCAGCGTAAACGAGTTGCTCTCCATCACCTTGCCCTTGGTGAGATCGCCCGGGCGCTCCACCAGTTCCGAGCCGGTGGGGATTATCGCCACGCGGGGCTCCCTGTGGACCGGGACCTCGGTGAAACCGGCGTTCAGGAGCGCGCATATATCCACCGGGCGTATCCGGTGTCCCGCGGGCAACACCAGTTCGGTCTCGACTATATCCTCGCCCAGGGGCCTGACGTTCTGCCACGGGTAGGCGGGCTTGATTATCTCGAAGGTGCCTTCCCCGACATCGTTGAGCTCCTCGACCATTATCACGGCGTCGAACCCCGGGGGGAGCGGCTCCCCGGTGTCTATCCACTCCACCTTCCGCCCCAGGCTGAGGCGCACGGGGGTGGTCTCGCTTGCGCCGTAGGTCGCGCTGGCGGTGAGGGCCACGCCGTCCATCGCCGACGAGTGGAAAGGCGGAGAGGAAACCCTGGCGAACAGCGGCTCGGATGTGACCCTGCCCGCCGCCTCCCCGGTGGCGGCCTTTTCCGCGTCTATGGGAAAGGCCACGCCCTCCTCCCGGCATAGCGCCATCCAGCGCTCCAGCGCCTCGGGAAGCGGCACATTCTCCAGGTAGATGTTCCTTTTCATCAATGTGCCCTTTCACCTGTCCCTGTTGTGACGGGACCGAATATCTCCACCTTCACCCGCTCCCCGCGCTCGATCCCCTCGGAACCCTCGGGAATCCTCACGTTCCCGTTCGCGCGGGCCAGCGTACCTATGAGGTTCGCCTTCCCCGGTATCGGGGTTGCCCTGAGCACTCCTCCCTCCACGCCTAGCGACACCGGGACCAGTTCAAGACGCCCGGTAGCCGACACCACCGACCTGTCAAGGACGGCCTCCACCGTGCTGGGCCCCCCTCTTTTATTCTCCCCCCGCAGCGCGGCCAGGACCGGCACCATGACCTCCTGAAAAACGGTCAGGGCCGAGGCGGGGTTGCCGGGGAGCCCGAGCGCCGGCTTCCCGTCACAGACAGCAAC
>JAHIPE010000136.1 GCA_018894655.1 Actinomycetota bacterium | reverse complement strand
GGTGAAGGCGACGTTCTTCATCACCGGGCAGTTCGCCGAGAGTTTCCCCGAGATGGTGCGCCGGATGGCCGATGACGGCCACGAGTTCGGGAACCACTCCTACAACCACCCGAGGTTTACCGGTATCTCCGCCGCGGAGGCCCACTCGCAGATCTCACGGACCGAGGCGAAGGTCGTCGAGCTTACCGGCATCTCGACCGTGCCTTACTTAAGGTTCCCCTACGGGGCCAGGAACGCGAGCCTCGTCCGGCAGGTAAACGCCCTGGGCTACATGAGCGTGTTCTGGACGGTGGATACCCTGGACTGGATGCCGGATAAGACCTGCGAGCAGATACGCTCACGGGTGATGTCGAACGCCTGCCCCGGCGCGATCGTGCTCATGCACTGCAACTCTTCCCAGGAGGCGCGGGTGCTGGGTTCGATCATCGAGGACCTCCAAGCCGCCGGCTACGAGGTGGTGACGCTCACCGAGGTGCTGGCACTGTAGAGCAATGATCGAGGTGGGGCCCCTGCGAGGGGGAGGATTTAGGTGGGGGCCTCAGCGAGAGGGACAACAAACGTATCCCTTCCCCCCTCAGGGGGGAAGGTTAGGATGGGGGGTCCCCTGCGAGGGGCTCCGCGCTCAATCGGGCTCCGAGGCGATCAGCGTGATCTCCCTTCGCAGTTCCATCGGGACCGCGGCGATCTTTAATCTGCGTTTCTTGATTGTTGCCATGCCGACGAACACCAGGCCGTTAAGCCGAAGTAGCCCGAGTGGGGAGGTGGGCATGTAGCCCGCGTGCCAGAACCACGAGCTGTCATCGTCGGGACCGAACTCCCGGGAGAGTTTCTCGACGGTGGCGAAGCCGAGTTTCTCGACGACGAGCCAGTTCAGCATCCGCCGGGAACCCTCGGGGAGCCGCGCCCAGATGTCCTCGATTGACCCCGGGCGCGTGAGGTACTCCTCCAGGGCATCTACGCGTTCCGGTGCCCGCGGGGGGTTTTCCAGGCCGAGCTCAACGCACATCCCTTTGGTCCAGAACCACGGCAGCTTGTTCAGGGCCGGTCGGAGGCGGGCGCCGGGTGGCAGCGGCTTGCTCTCCAGCTTACCCCTCAAATGCCGCCCGATTTTCTCCATCACCTTGTCGGTCATGTCAGGGTCGGTGAAGTCGGCGTCCTGCAGGTAATACTCATCCTCCGGCTCGATGTCACCGGCGATGAGACCGCCGCGCACCACCGGCTCCCCGATCTCCGGCCACACGTCCAGGTCCTCACGGATGCTGTTGAAGCTGTAGGCGGGGCGATTAGCGCCTGCGTGCCGCTCTACCATGTTCTCGAAATCCTTCAGCAGGATGTCGACTTCCTTGCGGCCGCTCTCCGTGTTCACGGCCTGCCGGGGCGTCTTTCCGTCGAGTGCGCGCAGTGGACGGTCCGCCCAGTCCTTGTAGTGACCTTCGATATGGCGCCCGAGCACCACTCTTTCCAGCTCGAGCCGCTGGTGTTCCCGGCCAGGGTGTCCAGGAACCTGGCCGGCGCCGTGTTCCTCCGCGGGTTCCATGAGCACCGCCTGGTCCTGCAGGCTGTCCAGCCGGTGGGTCAGAAGGCCGGGAAGGATATTTTCGATCTTGCGCTTCCCGTACTCCAGCCGCTCCCTGGAGCTGGCCTCCAGGGTGAGCCGCTTGCTTGTTACGGTTACCATCGCCAAGCCTCTAGCGGGCGCTTCTTCCGATGTACTGCCCGTCGCGTCGTCGATCGTCATCGAACCCGTCGGGCCCCTGTCCTTGATCCGTTCGAACTCGCTCGGGCCGTCGCGGTGGTTACCCTTGCGGAGCTCGTCTTCCATCTCGGGGCTCAAAGTCCAGACGTATGAGCGTGCCTGCCCGCGGCTCTCGCCCTCGTCTTCCTCGATGTAAGGGTGTTCACCAAGGAGACGGTTGACCTCCGGCGCGTCGTCAACGTCGAATATCGCCTCACTGACGCAAAGCAGGTCGCCTTCGGCCGTCAGCAGGACGGGAGCCGGCTGTTTCTCTTTGAGGCCGTTCACGTAGTGGAACAGCAGGTAGCCCTTACGGTCGAGGAACTCGTCCATGCCCCCCACCGACCCGTCGCTGACCAGCTCGCGGCACTTTCCCCTGGCGTACTCCTCGACCTCTTCCCGGTAACTCCTGGGGACATCGAATATCATGCCGTAAATATAGTACCGGCCTTCTTCCGGCGCGGTCCGCATTCCGAGGATGTCCCACCTGTAGGTGGTTTTCGAGGTCGCTTCACTCTCTATCCATAGCGTCTCGTCCCGGAAGATGTCGCGGACGAGAAGGCATTCTCCCGGAAACACCTTCTGTACCTCGAAAAGGGAGAACGTGCTGCCCCGTATCGCCCGGAGGGTTCTGCGGGTATCGGGTGGCAGGTGCGGCCCGTGCGTTGACTCAAACTCCTCGGCAACCGTACGACCGCCGGCGTCGAGGGGCCTCGAGAAGAGAAACCAGTCGAGGAAGAGGCCGTGCTCGAGATCCAGTGCACTGGATTCGGGGACTTCCTGGGATTCCTCGTGCCCGGCGGGGGAGAGGAACTCGGCTTCGGCGCTTTCGTACTCCTCCCTCGAGCAGACGGACCCTGACCTGACGAACTCGAACAGTTGCGAGATCAGGCGCATGAGGTCGCTGGTGTCCTCGTCTTCGATGATTTCCCGGGATACAAGTTGGCGCTTCTCCTCCTCCAACTGTGGCAGGCAGCACTTCTTGAACTTCCTGCCGCTGCCGCAGGGGCACGGCTGGTTCCCTTCGGTCTTCAGCAACTCGTCGATCTCCCTGACTATTTCGCCGCCGTCCTGAGGCTCACTATCTATCTCTTCCTCGCGTATCAAGGTCAGCGTTTCCCGGGCACCATTGGTGAACTGGCTCAACGGGCCGCAGCATATCTCGCGCACGTCTTCCTCGATGAGCCCGTTCAGGCGTCGCTTCCCCTCGTAAACATCGAAATCCACAATAGTGTTCTCGACGGCAAAGATCACGTGCTCGTTACACATGTCGCGGTGCTTTTCCAGGGAGGCGGAGACCGCGACCAGTGCCTCCGGCTGCCCCGTGGTGAGAAGAGCCCAGGCGAGGAACGAGAACATGGTCTGGAAGTCCTCGTCTGCCGGGTCCAGGGAGTCCAGCATGTCCAGCAGGAACTCCAGGTTTTCGCACTCACCCCAGAGCAGGCCAAGGGCCTCTATCGTCGGCAGCCTGTCTTCGCCCCAGTCCGGGTTCCCGGCGATCTCTTTTAGCCCGACAGAGACAGGTTCGGGGTGCCGTGACCCGACCTTGGCAAGCGCCAGGACCGCTTCGTGAAGGGTTTTCCCGAAACAGATATGGAGCGCTCCCAGCAAGGGTGGTACCGCCGTCAGGTCCTTGAAATGGCCCAGCAACATGATCGGGTAGAGCAGGTAGTCGGAGGGGTCCGGTATCAGCGGTTCAAGGGTCAGGTCTGAGCATAGGCCGGTAAGGATAGCGACGATCTGCCTCTCCCTGGCCAGGATCATGTCGAGCTCATCGGGGTCCGGGGTGGAGTCACCGGCCGAGATGCCCTGCACCAGCAGGTGGTTGACCAGGTGATCGCAGCCGTCCTTGACATACGGCCACACGGTACCGAGTATCTCTTTCTCGTCAGATAAAGCAGCAAGCGCTTCCACTCCCGCCTCCTCCAGCATCTCCTCGACATCCTCCGCGAAGGAGTACTGCTCGCCCTTGGATATTGCCAGCGCCAGGTAACCGCGCCCGTCAAGCATTGATTCCCGGTCGATGGCAAGCATGGCGCACATCAGGAAGAGCTGGGGCATCGCCGGATGCAGGTCCGCCTGTGAGTGGATGACCTTTTCCGCCTCATCGATGGCGATCACGCCGCTGGTGGTGTCCATGATCGTGCTGTCCGCGACGAGGATCGAGGCTATGGACGACCCAGGCGCGAGAGCGGACACCTTGCTGGTGACCTCCTTGAGTGAGCGCTTGCCCGAATCAAGGTCCGTCAGCAGCTTATCGACCATTTCCGTTACGACTTTGTCCATGGATCGCTCCCAGGTTCTCCGCCAACGTTATCCCTACCGGCGTCTCACGGTTTGATAATGCCCGGAGACTCAATTCAATCATACCGGAAGGTGTATATTACCAGCCAACCAGGTTCAGCACCATGGAGTCCGGCCTTGAACCTCGAATTCGCTACCGATAACCGTAGAAAAGCATGAACCGCGCCAACTTCAGTCGCGGTCCCTTTCCCCACCTTGAGGGGCGACACTCCTGTCGCCCTCCCGGATGCGGACTAAAGTCCACACTCAAGTTGGGGTTGGTCCCGGACGCGGGCGGCCCGGGACGCGGACTTCGCATAACCCACGAAACCTGCCCCTACTGCGGGCGAAACGGGGTCAGGACCGCGGTGGAGATGAGGCCTACCGTCGAGTTCGTTCCCATGGAAGATATCTACGATCCCGACGTGGCGCTGAAAGCGTACCTGGTGATAGACATGCGTCCCAAGGACAAGTAGGGGAGAAAAACCGGTCCTGACACCGGAGGCCTGAAGTTTAAGTTGAGGGTTAGATTGCCTGCACAGTTCCTTGCTTAAGGCATGCTGGCTACTGGTCTATCCCCGGGATCCCCGGTAGCGCCGGTGGAGGTTTGGGGGTCGGTTTTATCTCGGTCGCGTCAAGCGCCTCGGGTGGCAGTGAGATGTTCACCGGTTCGTTGAAGCGGGAGAACTCCATCCTGATAGTCAGACTTACGTCGCCGACCATCGGCATGTTCCCGATCTTCATGGTAAAATCCGCGTTCTCTATGTACCTAGTGGCCTTTGATATCCTGAAGACCGCGGTCATCTCGGTTTTATCAATTATCTCCTGGAGGACCTCCTCGGACCCGGCGACCGACCCTCCCACGCCGAAACCGGCTTTGATCTGCTGCTCGAGGAACTCCTCGCCGACATCAAAGGCGAGACGGTAGTGGTCGCGGTCTTCCGATATCATTCGCAGGTTCCTGGCGTTCTCGGAGAACTCCAGTATGCGGGTTGGGGTCGGCGGTGAGAAGCCGTCGGCGTCGGAGGCCCCGGCCTCGGTCTTGACCCACCCCTCGTCAGGCACCCGCAGGTACGTGTAGCCGTCCTTCATGTAGACGTCGGTGGTCTCGCCGGCGCTGTCTATCGTCATGTGGACCTCGGGATTCCCGGGCGACACATCCATCTCTACCTGGAACTCGAAATCCAGGTCCTCGCCCTGCGGGCCCTGCGCCTCCAGGTCATAGGAGCCGTACGCCTCGAGGGACTCAAGCTCTCCCATTTTCCTGTTGGAGTCATCGAGGACCTCCCTCGCCTTCTCAGCGGAAAGGTCCGTCGTATCCCGCCCCCCACCACACCCGGACAGGGTCAACGCGATAGCGATCAACATCATGATTGAAACGAAAAGGACTCTTCTTATAAGCATGCTTTAACTCCTGGCGTTTCCTTAATTCTAGCAGATAGACACAGACCGCCTGGCATGTTGGTGGGCCGTGGGCTTGATAGTTCAGGGCCGTGCCTATTATCAATACAGGCAAGAATGCCGATATAGCTAGTGACAATATAGCTAGTGACTATTGACGGTTGAAGCAGTTATGGATGTGAGTGGAAGGCTTTGTCTTGTTATCGGAAGCGAGGGGTGAACAGTCTTGGATAGATTAAAAAGCTATCAAAAGAACCTTATACTGGCGGTGGCCCTTGCGGTCATGGGTTTCCTGTGGATATGGCTCTACCAGTCCATAGGTGGGGCCGGCTACTGGGCGGCGCTGGTGGTGTTCGCGGTTTACGTGGCCGCGGGGTCGGATCTCAAGAAGCTGCCATGGATGGTCCTGGGGGGAGTAGTCGGGGTGGTGCTGGGCCTTCTCACCTACGCCTTGGCCATACTGGTGTTCCCACCGTACGCGGTCATCTCGGCCGCGATTGCTGGCGCCATATTCCTGCTGGTCGCCGGACTCATCAGCGTCCCCAAGCTCACGGAGATACTGCCCATGACGGTAGTGGGATGGGCCTCGTTTCTCGCGGCAATGGCGCATTTCGACTACCTGTTCCTGGAGAAGTTTACCTGGGCGAACCCACAGGTGCTGAACACGTTCTTCGGAGTGTTGCTTTCGGTTCTGGTAGGCCTGCTGTTTGCCGCCCTGGTGGCGACGCCACTGCTGGGAGATATGCGTAAGAAACAGGCCGTCCAGCAAGGTGAAGGGGGTTGATCGACATGCAGAGGATAAAGAGAACACCGGCCCTTCTGGCCCTTGCCCTGCTCCTGGTAACGTTGCCACTGGCGGCCATCCCCGGGTCGGGAGCGGCCGGGGGCAGTAGCGGCATAGTCATCGACGACCACCAGCTGGTTTTAGTGGAGATAACGCCGATGGGAGAGGTCAAGTCCGTCCAGGTAATTGACTGGCTGGCACTTGACGGTAATGGGACCATAACCGTCGACAGGCCTTCCGACCTGGCCGAGAAGCCCAACGTCAAAGGACTGGCCGGGTTCTCGACGCCAGAGGTGACCGACGACGGCATGGTGTGGAAGGATGTACAGGTGAGCGGCAACAAGATGCTTGTCACCAACAATGTGCTCAGCGATGAAAGCGCCGAGGTGGAACTGGAGAAACTGCCGCTGGAGACTGAGTGGCGGTACTGGCTGGATGACGAGGTGGTCGAGGACCTCAACGACATCGCGGGCGAGAGCGGCCACTTCAGGATGGAGCTGCACATGAAGAACACCTCCAAGAAGAAGACGGAGGTGACCTACACCGATTCCATTACCGGCGAGGAGGTAGTCGAGAGCGTGGAGACGTACCTTCCGATAGTGATACAGCCGTACGACTGGTACTTCGACAACAACGTTTTCTATAACATGGAGGCGGACGAGACCTGCGTCATATTCTACAATCCCACCTTCTACCAGCCCGGCTGGTCAATACCGCTGTTCCCGCCCGTTACCGAGGACACCCACCTTGTATGGCTAGAGGCGGACGTCAAGGATTTCGCCATGGAGCCGTTGACGCTGGCGGTAGCATTCGTGCTTCCCAAGACCAACCAGCACGATCCGCTTCCCGAGTTCACCGACGGGCTGACCGAGCTGTACGGCGGCGTCGAGCAGCTTGGCGCCGGCCTGGCCGAGGCGGTGCTGGGGTTGGGGGACACCGGCATGTCCGACACTCTCCTGTACGGCATCAACCAGATCTCCGGCGGGTTGACCCTGATGGCCAGCCCCACCGACGGGTTGCCGTACGCCCAGTACAACATAAACAGCCAGATGGTCCCCGGCGTCGACCAGATGACCGCGGGCATCGGGAGCGCCACCGCGCCGGACACCCTGCTCTACGGGGTGAACGCCATAACCGGGGGTCTCCAGGAGATGGAGGTAGGGATCGGTACCCAGGAGACGCCCGACACCCTCCTGTACGGTACCAACGCGATAACCCAGGGCCTTGGCGAGATGCTGGTGGGCATCGGGAGCGCGGCCACCCCGGACACGCTTCTCTACGCCGTCGGCGCGATGATCGCCGGGATGAACGATTCGATTGCCGGCATCGACGAGCTCGCTGCCGGGGTGGGCGAGGTGAAGGCCGGGCTGAGCACCGGAGAACCGGCCAACCCGGGCATCAAGGAGGGACTGCAGCAGATAAGCGCCGGGCTTGGTGTCGTGACAGATCCTGCCACCATAATCGGTGGCCTGAGCGCGATGGCGGCCGGCATGGACCCGGCTAGCCCCTTGGGCATATGGTCGGCCTGCATGGGTGTATACCAGGGGCTCAGCCCGGGAGGCTTTGGCCTCTGGGACCAGATGCAGGCCTGGTATGTTGCCTACGGCTTCGGGGCCGGAGACCAGGCTACTGGGGATGCCCTGATGGGAGCATACGCGGGGTATGTGGGCCCGGCTGGAGCGGCCGGTGGAATCCAGCAGATGTATAACGGCCTGACGGCGGCCTTGCCCAACGGTATAATCCCCAACCTGCAGTACATGAAGATGAGCCTCGACACCATGGTAGCCGGCATCGGGACCGATGCCACTCCCGACACGCTGTTGAACGGCCTGGCCCAGATAGAGGGGGGACTGGCCCAGATGAAGGCGGGCATCGGGAGCGCTACAACCCCCGACACCCTCCTGTACGCGGCTCATGCCATCTACGGCGGGCTTTCCGACATGGCCTCCGGAATAGGTGACGTTGCGACCCCCGACACCCTGTTGTACGGCACCAATGCGATAACCGGTGGGCTGGTGGACATGCTTGCCGGCATCGGGAGCGCGCAGAGTCCCGACACCCTGCTGTACGGGTCCAACGCTGTGTTCAGCGGCTTGAGCTTGCTCCAGGGCAACCTCAGCACCGGCAGCATGGCCAACCCTGGCCTCCGGGAGGGCCTGGTCCAGATCGGAGTTGGCCTGGGAGACGCCGTCACGGGCCTGGGGTCCTTCTCGACGCCGGATACGCTCATCTACGGGGCCGGCCAGATCGAGGGCGGCCTGGGAGAGCTGAAGGCGGGCCTGGCGGAGGCGGTCAGCCAGGGCACCAATGTAATGCAGGAAGGTCTAACCGAGAGCATCAAGGAGCTCGACCTGACCCAGGGAGAGCTTGCCGCGATCGCGGAGCGGGGCGAGAACTTCGACAACTTTATCGGAAGGGTGGAGAACCCCGACTCGGAAAGCGACGTCCGGCTCCTGATACAGACACAACCGATACAGAGCAAGTCGGCCGCGAACGGCTGGATAATAGCGCTGGTGCTTTCGATCCTGGCGGCGCTCCTTCTGGTTGGCGCCGGCATCTTCGCCTACTACCGGCTCGCTTGAACCGTCGCGTCGACATACCGTGGTAAGCAGGGTGGGGCTAACGGTCCCACCCTTCTGCTAGGCAGACACAAAGGAGGGGCGTCTTGCCGTTTGACCCCGGGCTCGCTCCAGGCCGGGTGCTGACGAACCAGGAGATATGCGCTATCTTCAGGTGCTCTCCCATGGGAGCGATGCGCAGGAGCCGAAAGACCAACACGATGGTCCTCTCCTACAGTTCGGGGAAGGCCGGGTACTGGACCAGGTGGGTGGACGGCGTCCTTCACTATCAGGGCATGGGGCGTAAAGGGGACCAGGGCCTGACTTCCAACAACAAGACGCTGGGCCAGTCTGCTTCAGACGGCGTGGACGTGTTCCTCTTCAAGCAAACCGGCGAGAACTCCTATGTCTTCGAGGGCAGGGTGGGCCTGACCGGATCGCCTTACCGGGAAACCATGCCCGACAGCGGAGGGACGAAACGTCGGGTCTGGATATTTCCGTTGAAACTCATCGGTGACTCGGGTCCG
>JAHIPE010000135.1 GCA_018894655.1 Actinomycetota bacterium | reverse complement strand
GTGCCGGTGCACTTCGAGTGCGAACTGCTGGACAAGCGCGGCAACCACCTGAGCGTGTTCGCCAACATGGGGCATATTCCGGGAAAGAACTCGAGCGTACTGTCATTGGTGGACCTCTCCAAGGAGAAAGGCTACGAGCGCGAACTCCAGGAGACCGCCGAGCGGCTCAGGCACTTCCTTACGGTTGCTTCCCATGAGTTGCGCCATCCGGTGACAGTGGTCAAGGGGTACGCCAGCACCTTGATGGAGTACATGGAGGAGATGCCCCGCGAGCTGGTCCTGGACCTTCTGGAAGACATCAACAGCGCTTCCGACCGGCTAACCCGCTACGTCTCGGAGTTGATGGACGTATCCCTTGTGGAGGAGGGGCGTTTCCCCATCGAGAGGAAGGCGATCGACCCGGCGCAACTGATGAAGATGAGCATTGATGACATGCGTGTCATGGGCTCCCGGGGTGAGTTCACGGTCAAGGTAGACCCGGGTTGCGGGCCTATGAACGTGGACCCGGGGAAGTTCGTGCAGCTTATGGTGATACTCCTCGAGAACGCGGTCCAGTTCTCCGAACCGGGGTCCAGGGTGGACATCGAGGTCAAGAAGCGGAACGGGGAGTTCGTGGTATCCGTCATGGACCTTGGTGTCGGGATAAGCGAGGAGGACCGGGAGAGCGTCTTCGAGCGTTTCTTCCAGGTGGAGGATACCCTGCACCACTCGACGCCGGGCATAGGGTTGGGGCTTTACATCGCCAGGGAAATCGTCAGGGGGCACGGTGGACAGATCCGCTGCAAGCCTCGCGAGGGGGGCGGTACCATTTTCCGCTTCACCATTCTCTGAAGAGGGGGAGCGAGGGGGACCGGCCCGAACGGATAGAGGCGATAATGGGGAAGACGCCGATGAGGGGTGAGGGGGGCCTGGAGGGCAAAGCCCTTCAAACCATCAAGCGCCACCGGATGCTGTCGCCCGGCGACAGGGTGGTGGTGAGTGTTTCCGGCGGCGCGGACTCAGTCGCCCTGCTCCTTTTCTTGAGCGGCCTGTCCGGCAAGATCCCTCTCGACCTCCACGTCTTTCACCTGGATCACATGTTGAGGGGGCCACAGTCCGCCGGTGACGCGGAGTTCACCGGGAGCCTCGCGGATGAACTGGGGCTCCCCGCGCGGCTCGAGGCAGTGGACGTGCCCGACGTCACCCGGGATTGGGACCGCTCTCCCGAGGACGCCGCCCGCATGGTCCGCATCGGGCGCCTGCTCGACTATGCCCGGGAGGTGGAGGCGGACAGGGTCGCGGCGGGCCATACCGCGGACGATCAGGTCGAGACCTTCCTGATGCGCGTGGTACAGGGCGCCGGGATCACCGGGCTCGGCGGTATACCTCCCGTCTCGGGGTTGACCGTGCGGCCGTTGATCGATGTCTGGCGGTGGGAGGTAGAGGAGTACTGTTCCCGGATGAACGTTGTGCCGCGGCAAGACTCCAGCAACCTGGACAGGAGGTACCTCCGGAACCGGGTCCGCCTGGATCTGATTCCCTACCTGGTGGGTGAGTACGGGCCCGGGGTGAAAGATGTCATCCTGCGCGAGGTCGAAGCGCTCGGCGTTGACCGGGAGTTTATCGGGCGGCAGGTGGAGGAGGCGTTCGACCGCACCGCCGATGTGAGAGAGGGGGAAGCGCGGATAGAGATAGAGGCCCTGACGGCGTTGCCCGCGTCGCTCGGCCGGGGGGTTGTGAGGGAGGCCTGGGCGCGGCTCATGCCCCTCGAGAGCAACCTGTCCTGGAGGCACGTCGCGGACATCCTCGAGAAGGTGGTCGGCGGAGCGACCGGCGCCCGGCTCGACCTGCCCCGCCGCGCGGAGGTTGAGCGCGAGTATGGGCATCTTGTCCTGAGGACGGCCGGCGGCCGGGAAAGCGGCGGCGAGAGCGGTGAGGATGACGCCGTCCAGAGCGTCCCGGTGCCGGGGAAAGTACAGTTGACCGGCGCCGGCATGACGCTGGAGGCGAGCTTCGTGGACGCGGGCGAGGTGAAGTTGGACGAGGGGCCCCTTGTTGAGTTCGTGCGCGCCGACCTGGTGTTCCCCCTCACGGTCAGGGCCCCACGGCCGGGGGAGAGGTTTCACCCGCTGGGCTCACCGGGGAGCAGGAAGGTCTCCGACTTCCTCATCGATAGAAAGGTTCCCCGCCGGATGAGGCGGAAATGCCGGCTGGTGCTGTCCGGAGGAGAGGTGGTGTGGGTCGCCGGCTACCGGCTGGACGAGCGTTTTCGCCTCCGCCCCACGGACAGTATGGCGGTGCGGTTGATTCTCGACCGTGACCGCGAATATGATGGGAGCGGGTAACGATCGGCGCTACCGAGGAGGAGGGAACGTTGGCTGAGCCTGAGATCGAGGGCACTTTGTTCACTGAGGAGCAGGTCAAGGTACAGGTTTCCGAGCTGGCGCGGCGAATAAGTGAAGACTATGAAGACGGGCAGCCCCTGCTGGTGGGAATCCTGAAAGGCGCGTTCGTTTTCCTGGCCGACCTGGCCCGCGCGATGGAGATCCCCGTGGAGTTTGATTTCATGGCGCTGTCCTCGTACGGCTCGATGACCAAGACCTCCGGCGTGGTCCGGATACTAAAGGACCTGGATACCGATATCACCGGGAGGAACGTGCTGATCGTGGAGGATTTGATAGATACCGGGCTGACGCTCAACTACCTTCTAAGGAATATCGAGGCGCGGGGCCCGAAGTCGGTGGAGATATGTGCGCTGCTCAACAAGCGCGCCGCGAACAAGGTAGAGATTCCCATTAAGTACGAGGGCTTCTCCATCCCTGACGTGTTTGTTGTCGGATACGGGATGGATTACGCCGAGAGGTACCGCAACCTGCCGTACATCGCCGGGCTGAAGAAACAACCCTGAACAGTTGTGGTAAAATATACTTAAATGAGGAGTCCAGGCAAGCCGACCTGTATCTGTCGGCTTTTTATTAACCGGGAAAGATAAGATGAAGAAATACGCCAAGACAGCCGTCTTCTGGCTGGTAATCCTGTTCCTTGTGGTACTGATGATAGTGAACCCGCCGTGGGAGCAGCCTCCCAAGGAGGAGTCGTTCACCTGGTTCATGGGGCAGGTCGACAATGACAAGGTAAAGTCGGTCAAGATTTACAACCGGGACCAGAAGCTCGAAGGCGAGTTGCGTAACGGCGAGAAGTTCAAGTCGGCTTTTCCTGCCGAGTACGATATCGCAAGCGCACTCGAGGACAAGAAGGTGGAGATCGAGGTCGAACCCCAGACTGGCACCAGCGTCCTGATGGTGGTCATCAACATCCTTCCCATCCTCCTGATGGTCGGGCTGATCCTCTTCTTCATGCACCAGATGCAGGGCGGGGGAAACCGGGTGATGTCGTTCGGCAAGAGCAAGGCCCGCCAGGTGACGAAGGACGTGCCCAAGGTCACCTTCGAGGACGTGGCGGGTGTCGATGAAGCCGTCGAAGAGCTGATGGAGATAGAGGATTTCTTGGAGAACCCTGTCAAGTTCCAGAAGATGGGGGCCAAGATACCAAAGGGCGTCCTGCTGTACGGCCCCCCCGGAGCGGGAAAGACGCTGCTGGCCAGGGCGGTGGCGGGCGAGGCGGGCGTCCCGTTCTTCAGCATATCCGGGTCCGACTTCGTGGAGATGTTCGTCGGGGTTGGAGCGGCCCGGGTGCGCGACCTCTTTGAGCAGGCCAAGGCCAACACCCCCTGCATTATATTCATGGACGAGATCGACGCCGTGGGAAGGCAGCGCGGCGCGGGACTGGGAGGGGGGCACGATGAGAGGGAACAGACCCTTAACCAGTTGCTGGTGGAGATGGACGGCTTCGAGACCAAGGCGGGGGTCATCCTGATAGCCGCCACCAACAGGCCGGACATACTCGACCCGGCGTTGCTGCGCCCCGGGCGCTTTGACCGGCAGATCGTGGTGGACCGCCCCGACCTCGTGGGCCGCAGGGCAATCCTGCGCGTTCACACCAAGGGCAAGCCGCTGGCCCCCGAGATCGACATCGACGTCCTGGCCCGGCGCACCCCCGGGTTCACCGGCGCCGACCTGGCCAACATGGTTAACGAGGGGGCCCTCCTGTCGGCCCGCCACGGCAAGAAGACCATAGACATGATCGAGCTGGAGGAGGCCATCGACCGCGTCATTGCCGGTCCGGAGAAGAAGGCCCGGCTCATCAGCGATAGGGAGAAGGAGATGATCGCCTTCCACGAGGCGGGCCACGCGCTGGTGGCGCACACCCTCCCCAACGCGGACCCGGTTCACAAGATATCCATCATACCGCGGGGCCGGTCGCTGGGATACACCCTGACGTTGCCGGTAGAGGACAAGTACCTGGTCACGAAGTCGGAACTGGTGGAAGAACTTGCCATGTTGCTGGGCGGGCGGGTCGCCGAGGAGATAGTGTTCGGCGAGATAACCACCGGCGACCAGAACGATATCGAGCGGGCGACCAAGGTTGCCAGGCAGATGGTCATGGAGTACGGCATGAGCGAGAAGGTGGGCCCCATCACCCTGGGGCACAAGCAGGAACAGGTATTCCTGGGCCGTGACTTCGTGGCCGAGCCCAACTACTCCGAGGAGGTCGCTTTCATCATAGACCAGGAGGTCCGGCGCCTGGTGGACGAGGCGTACCAGGAAGCGAAGCGGGTGATAACCGGGCAGAGGGACCGGCTGGACGTTATCGCCAGGGTCCTGATCGACAAGGAGACTGTGGACAAGGAAGAGCTTGCCCGGCTTCTCGAGGAGGACCCCCGGGAGGTCTACCAGGACTTCCTGGCGGCCAGGGAGGCCCCGGAAGAAGAAGCGGTGGATGAGCCGCCCTCTGACGTGAAGGGGCAAAAGTCCAGGGGCCGGAAGGTCGCCAAGCCGGGGACGCCGCCGAAGCCGGAGGTCCAGCCGGAGTAACACTGTCGCATCTCCCCAGGCTACCGAGTGCCCCTTTGAGAGGAGTGGATAGCCACTTTTTGACTCCAAAACTCATTATTGCAAGAATATCTTCAGCAAGCGTTGGCTCCGACGTGATAAGGGGAGGCCTTGGATTGGACAGCGAGAAGATAAAGAAAGCGGTAACGATGATCCTCGAGGCGATAGGCGAGGATCCCGGGAGAGAGGGCCTTGTCCTCACCCCCGACCGGGTGGCGAGTATGTACGAGGAGATATTCGCGGGTTTTGACCAGGAACCCGCTGATATACTCAAGCCCCTGTTCGCCGAGAAGCACGAGGAGATGATCATCGTCAAGGATATCCCCCTCTACTCCGTCTGCGAGCACCACCTTATGCCTTTCATCGGCAAGGCGCACGTCGCCTACGTCCCCGGCGAATCGGGACAGATCACGGGGATAAGCAAGTTGGCCCGGGTCGTGGACGTCCTTTCCAAGAGGCTGCAGGTCCAGGAGCGGCTCACCACCCAGGTCGCGGACGCGATAATGGAGGGCCTTAATGCCCATGGCGCGCTGGTGGTAATCGAGGCGGAGCACCTGTGCATATCTATGCGCGGGGTCAAGAAGCCGGGAACGGTGACCGTCACCTCCGCGGTCAGGGGTGCTTTCTACCGGAGCCCGGCGAGCAGGGCGGAGGCGATGTCCCTGCTGATGGCCCGATAAGAGACCGCCAAACAGTGAGGTCAGGCCTTATCGAACCGCCAAACGGCCGGAGTACCCGTTTCAACCCTCGCCTGGTCAGGGTGGAGGACCACGACGATGCCCGCAGGCTGCTCGCCGAACTGGGGCCGGACTCCTCCGGGGTCGCGATAATGAGCCGGAAGATGTTGTACCTCGTCATCTCGGTGGAGAACGTCCAGGCGCGAGCCGCCCACATCCTGAAGCAGGTGATGCTCTCTCGCGGAGGGGAGTGCGCCAACCCCCGGGAGGTCTTCTCCAAGAACACGGAGCCGGTGCGAGTGCTGATGATGGGAACGGCCTCCCAGTTCCGGCAGGCGATAGGGAATCTGGCAATGCAGCCGTTCGGCCTCCACGACCTCGCCGAGGAACTGGAGGAGTTCCTGGACGCGGTGCTCTCGGGATCGGCGGAGCCGCGGGAGATGGCCGCCGGTTCCCACGCCCTGCGCTTCGGAGGGCGCACCCTCATCATGGGGGTCCTGAACGTCACGCCGGACTCGTTCTCCGACGGCGGCGACTGTGATACCCTCGAGGACACGTGCGTAAGGGTGCGCGAGATGGTCCGGGCGGGCGCGGATATAATCGATGTGGGTGGGGAGTCCACGCGCCCGGGCGCGGATCCGGTCGGCCTCGAGGAGGAGGCCGGCCGCACGATTCCGCTGGTAGAAGCGCTGGCTGGCGAGATTACCGTTCCCATCTCCATCGACACCTACAAGTCCGAGATCGCCCGCCGGGCACTGGATGCCGGCGCGGAGGTAGTCAACGACATAAGCGGCCTCAGGTTCGATCCGGAGATGATTGGGCTCCTGGCCCAGCGGGGGGCGCCGGTAATAGTGATGCACATGCAAGGGGTCCCCAGGGACATGCAGAAGGAACCCGCCTACGACGACGTGGTCGGCGATATCGTCCGTTTCCTGCGGGAGCGGGCTGAGGCGGCGGTCCAGGGAGGGGTCGAGGCAGCGAAGATAATGATCGACCCCGGGATCGGTTTCGGGAAGACGCTGGAGCACAACCTGGAGATAATACGCCGCCTGGACGAGTTCAGTTCCCTCGGCTACCCCCTGGTACTGGGGACCTCCCGCAAGAGATTCATAGGCGCCGTCCTTGGCCGGCCGGTGGGGGAGCGACTGCTGGGCACCGCCGCGACCGTCGCGTTCGCGATAGCCCGGGGAGTCGACGTGGTGAGGGTCCACGACGTCGAGGAGATATCCGAGGTCGTGAGGATGGCCGACGCACTCCACGGCAAGGGCCGCGCTCAGTCGAGAGGAGGGGAGGGCGGTGCATAGGATAATCGCGCGGGACATCCGGGTGTTTGCCTACCACGGGGTGTCGCCACAGGAGAAGCGCGAGGGGCAGGAGTTCCTGATCGATATCGAGATCGAGCTCCCCGCCGGGGCCGAGGCGGATGACGACGACCTGTCTTCCACGGTGGATTACGCGGTGGTGGTTGACGAGGTGGCGTCGCTTTCCACCCGGGAGAGGTACGACCTCATTGAGACCCTGGCCTCCCGGATAGTAGACTACCTTCTATCCCTCCCGGGCGTGGCGCGGGCTTCCGCGACGGTGAAGAAGCCTCGAGCGCCCCTTGCGGTCACGGTGGGATGGGTGGGCGTAACAGTTACCGGTGAGCGTGAAGGGAGACCGGGGGGAACGGGGGGGTGAGTACGGCATACCTGGGGCTCGGCTCGAACCAGGGGGACCGCCTGGCGTTCCTGCGAGCGGCGGTGAGCGGCCTCGCGGGGGAAGACGGCGTTACGGTTGTGGCTACCTCCAGCGTCTACCGGTCCGAGCCGGTGGGGTTCACCGGCCAACTGGAGTTCCTTAACGCGGTGGTCGTTGTTGACACCGGTCTTTCACCGCGCGACCTGCTGGAACTGGTGCAGAGGATAGAGGACTCTAACGGCAGGCGCAGGCGACGGCGCTGGGGGCCGCGCACCCTGGACGTAGATATCCTGCTCATCGACGGCGTCGAGGTAGACGAGACGGGCCTCACCGTGCCCCACCCCAGGCTTACCGAGAGGCGTTTTGTCCTGGAGCCCATGCTGGAGGTGGCCCCTGACGCCTCACTTCCCGACGGGACCCCGCTTCGGGAGGTCCGGGATGGAATCGGGAACGGCCATGCGGTACGGATGGAGGGCGGCCTGTGACCGGCAAGGAAGAGCCCGGCAGGAGAGTGGCGGTAATCGGGGCAGGGAAGGTGGGCACCGCCATGGCGAGCGCCCTTTCCTCCGCGGGGTATCAGTTGGTGGGCATATCGGACAGGAGCCCTGATGCCCGGGGCCGCGCCGCGTCGCTGCTGGACGCGGAATCATGCGCCGATTCCGGCGAGGCCGCGCGAAGGGCCGATATCGTGCTGATAACAACACCTGACGGTGCGGTCGAGGAGGCGTGCCGCGCGGTAGCCGTATCCGCCGATATCCGGGGCAAGAAGTTCATACATATGAGCGGTGCGCTATCCCTCGACGCGCTGGCCACGGCCGGCGCCGGGGGCGCGGAAACACTATGCGTACACCCGCTGCAGACGTTCGCCGACCTCCCAGGAGCCCTCGCGTCCCTTCCCGGGTCCACGTTCGGGGTAACCTGCGCGGGCCACCTCGAAGAGTGGGCCCGCGGTTTCGTGTCTGACATCGGCGGCAGGATGCTGCTGGTGGACGATGATGACAAGGCCGCCTACCACGCGGCCGCGGTGATGGCCTGCAATCTCATGACTATGGTGCAGCACGGCGCCGAGAGCCTGTGCGTGGGTTTGGGTTTCACCGAAAGTGAGGCAAGGGAAGCGTTTATACCCCTGGTGAGGGCGACGGTGGAGAACATCGCCCGGCTGGGGCCGCGGGACGCGGTTACCGGCCCGCTGGCGCGCGGTGACATCGGCACCATAAGGTCTCATCTCCAGGCGCTTGACGGCGTGGACCCCGAGCTTTCGTCGATGTATCGGGCGGTCTCCCTGTGGGGGCTGCGGCTCGTCGCCGAGAGGGGAGAGTTGACCGACGAGGAGATAGAGAGTATGCGAAATATCCTGGAGTGAGGAGTGACGATGGAGGTCATAAGGGAAGCGGCCGAGATGCGCCGCATCGTGGAGCTTGCCAGGGCGCGGGGCAAGACGGTGGGCCTGGTTCCCACGATGGGGTTTTTCCACCGGGGCCACCTGGAACTGATGCGCCGCGCCGCCCGGGAGTGCGACGAGGTGGTGGTGACCCTTTTCGTGAACCCGACGCAGTTCGCCCCCGGCGAGGACCTTGCCGATTACCCCCGTGACTTCGAGAGTGACCGCTCCAGAGCGGAGTCGGCGGGTGTGTCGTACCTTTTCGCCCCCGGCCCGGGCGAGATGTACCCAGAGGAGTTCGCCACGACGGTGGAGGTGGAGGGGCTCTCATCGGTGATGTGCGGGAAGGAGAGGCCCGGGCACTTCAAGGGGGTGGCCACGGTCGTGGCCAAGCTTTTCAATATCGTCCCCGCCCAGGTGGCGTACTTCGGGCAGAAGGACGCCCAGCAACTGGCGATTATAAGGGCCATGGCCCGTGACCTCGATTTTGGGGTGGAGATAAGGGCGGTTCCAACACAGCGGGAGGACGACGGCCTTGCCATGAGCAGCCGCAACATCTACCTGGAGCCTGACGAGAGGGAGGCGGCAACCGCGCTGTTCCGCTCACTTGCGAAGGCCCGGGGACTCATCGAGTCGGGGGAGAGGAACGCCTCGGTGATACGGGAGGCGATAGGCGAGGTGATCTCGGCGGAGCCGCTGGTCAATCTTGAGTATGTGTCCATCTGTGGTAATATCTACCTCGAACCTCTTTCGGAGCTATCCGGCGAGGTTCTAATCGCCTTGGCCGCCCATGTCGGGAAGGCCAGGTTGATAGACAACATGGTGTTCGAGATGGAGTTGGAGGCGTGAAGCGGTTGAACAGGTTCATGCTCAAGAGCAAGATCCACCGGGCGGTAGTGACTGATGCCGATATCCACTACGAGGGAAGTATAACCGTCGACAGGCGGCTCATGGACCTGGCGGACCTGGTACCGTACGAGCAGGTCAGTGTCTGGGACCTGGATAACGGAAACCGCCTGGAGACATACGTGATCGAGGGAGAGCGCGGCTCCGGGGACATATGCATAAATGGGGCGGCGGCGCGCCTCGTCCACAAGGGCGACCTCGTCATCATCGCCTCTTTTATAACCGTTCCCGATAACGAGGCCGCGCGCCATCACCCCAGCATAGTTTTCGTGGACGAGAGCAACCGGCCGGAGATGATCGAGGACCACCTGACGGTGGATGACTCCTGTTAGTATTGTCACCCGGCCACTTTGACCGGTCACGGTGACGAACCCGCGTGCGAGGCATATATGGCGCACCAGGATACCGACGTCGGGCAAATCGATAGCATGGGCGAGATCCTGCTTGATGACCTGGCGGTCGCCGAGCAGGTCCTCAAGGTCAAGGAAGAGCGAAACGCGGTAATACTGGCCCACAACTATCAGCGTCCCGAGGTGCAGGATATAGCTGATTTCACCGGTGACTCCCTGGGGCTGTCCCGAGAGGCCGCTAAGACCGACGCCGACGTGATAGTCTTCTGCGGCGTTCACTTCATGGCGGAGACCGCCCATATCCTCAGCCCCCAGAAGGTCGTGCTTCTGCCCGAGATGATGGCCGGTTGCCCCCTGGCCGACATGGCGGAGGCCGGCCAGGTCGCCCGGGCACGGGAGGAGAACCCGGGCGCGGTCGTGGTTTCCTACGTGAACACCACGGCGGAGGTGAAGGCGGTCAGCGACTACTGCTGCACATCCTCCAACGCGGTCCACGTTGTCAGGGCGGTCCCGGGCGACCGGGTGCTATTCGTGCCTGACCGGAACCTCGCCCGGTACGTGGCGGGCCTGGTGGACAAGGAGGTCATCCCCTGGAACGGTTACTGCTCCACCCACGACGAGATCACCGTAGAGCAGGTGGAGAGTGCTCTCGAGGCACATCCCGGCGCGGAGGTGATAGCCCACCCGGAGTGCCGGCCCGAGGTCCTGGCAATCTCGGACCATATCTGCAGCACCTCGGGAATGGCCGACGCCGCTCTTCGCTCCATCGCCTGGGAGTTTATAGTGGCAACCGAGTCGGGCATGCTCTACCC